>JAGLDP010000130.1 GCA_023145515.1 Bacteroidales bacterium | reverse complement strand
CATCAGACAAGAGATCAAGTTGCCTTGCCCATCCTGAGTAAAGCTGAACAATATCCCATAATGTTACCTCAGCCCCACCAAGTATCAGCGTCAAACCATAATTCTCGGCAGACCGAGCCAATGTGCTGATATTCATTGCCTTCATCTGACTATAAAAGCGTAGAACTCCATAATCACGCAGCATTCGTGCTGCCGGCACATTAAGTGATCTGATCAAAGCCTCATCTGCATGTACGGCTCCATCGTATTGTTTATTAAAATTATGAGGAGAGAATCCAACATACCGGGTCGGAATGTCGGGCACAATAGTTCCGGGCAAAATCTCTCCAGCATCCAGCATACATGCAAATAAAATGGGTTTCAGAATCGAACCACTGCTACGTGCTCGCCTGATGACATCCACATGGTGTCCGTGCAAGCCAGATCCATCATCCTCTGAATTACCATGATACACCAGAATTTCACCTGTTTCATTGTCGAGAATAAGCACAGCAAGATTATGAATATGATTGCTTATAAGATTCTTGTGATGATTGGCCAGAATTTCTTTTGATGCATCCTGATACCACGGATGAATCATAGTGTGTACCTGTCCACCTTCTCGTTTATGATACCAATCAACAAGATGTTCTGCCCGGTTTGGCAAGGGTAAGGGTTTTATAGGCAATGCTTCTTCAATTGCCAGTTTGTAATCTAAAGAATCAATTTTTTTCTCAGATAATAACAAGCCAAGTAACCTATCACGCTTATGTCTCAAAGCCTCTCTATTGCGTCCGGGATGAATCAGGGCCGGAGCATTTGGCAACACAGCCAAAGTAGCTGCTTCAGACCAGGATAGTTGGGATGGAGGTCTGTTAAAATATCTCCATGCAGCAGCTTCCAAACCAACAACATTACCCCCAAATGGGGCATTGGCAGCATAAAAACCCAGAATATCATGCTTCCTGGTGTGCAGTTCAAGACTGATAGCCATCGTCATCTCAACAATCTTTTGCCATACAGTTCTGGGTTTGTCTTTTCTGGATAAGCGGATAACCTGCATGCTGATAGTGGATCCCCCGCTCACAATTCTGCCCTCCCGAATACTCTGAGAAAGTGCCCTGAAAAGAGCTAAAGGATTTACCCCGGGATGCTTGTAAAAATACCGATCTTCAAAAGCCAACAGACAAGTAAGATATTTTTGCGGAATACTGTCTCCTGACTCGAAGCGCCACTGCTCATCAGCAGCAATCCTGGCTCCCAGCAAAGAGCCATTTGAGTCAAATACTGCCGTGGATACCGGATCAGAAATAAAGGGCTCTTTGTAAGTAAAAAGAAATATGAAAAAAGTAAAAAGCAAAATAGAAGTAAGAATTATTAAATAATATCTCACCTTTTTCTTATTCTCAGCCTTTTCCATATTACGTATTTAATTACGTAGTTAATTACGTAATTATTTTACAACTTCAATCCAAATTCCACCTGTACTCGCAGAAATCTCCGGCCTGTACATATCCTCACAACTTATTGGCGGCATGTAGAATCGTCCGGTGTAGGCTGCATTGAGTTTGACCTGAAAATGAGCACGAGCCCCTGGCTTAAGTGAGAAGAAGGTATTAACCCTGTCATCGCGAATATCACGGTAATCATACGAACTTTCATTACCGATATCTGTCTGATCTGCATAACGGGTACTGAGAATCTCCCATCCTGATGGGAATATCTGACTCAAAGCCAGGTTATCCGACTGTCCGTTAATGGCAGAATTTTGAATCCAAACATCCGCAAGAAAACTTGTACCCTGCTTAACCTGCCCGATATCGATAGCTTGCCCACCCAGATCAGTAAACTGAAAATTAATCTCCAATCCGTCTGAAACAGGTTCTGATTCACCAGTAATACTCTGTCCGTAAGTAATCAGATCAACAAAGAGCAAGCCTTCATCGCGATTAATCACCTTAATAATATTACCCTCATCTGATTCTTCCAACAGAAGCTGATAAACAGACATCTGAGTATTAACTTTATCCTCCTCACCATCAGACTGCAGGGTGAAACGCATCATTTCATCCGCCAGTTTATCATTGGCAAACTGCGCCATTGCCAGCAATCCGAAAGCTGTTGACTGGGTACTCCATCTTTGGTTCTGCAAATCTCTGGCTAATTCTCTGACCAGCATAAAAGCATCCTCTTTGCGCTCAAGTAATATCATGGTTTCAAGAATCATAGCTTTGTCTCGCATGGCTGAACCGAAAGATGATCCCGGACTAGTATAGCTTTTCATTTCATCGGGATTGTGTCGTGAAACAAGCTCCTCTGCCACATCTTTTCGTCCCATGAGAGCATAAGCTGCTGCCAATCTCCATGCAGCTGGCTGATCAAGAACAGCTTTTTCACGCAGGCGGTTCATGGCAGACAGGTTTGCCTGTGTGGCCAAAGCCAATGTATACAATCTATATGCCTGTTGTAAATCAGAATCACCAGCATAATCAGGTTGACCAGGAAAGGCCGATCGTCCTGAATAGGCAGAAGCTTTTAAGTTTTGAAATTTGATCAATTTTTCCCTGAACGAATAAGGGATTACATATCCTTCCTTCTCAGCCATGAGCAAAAAATGCGTGGCATAACTTGTACCCCACAAACTTACTCCTGATGACCCTGACCAGAACGACAAACCTCCGCCAGATAGTTGAAAACCAGAAAGTTTCTTTATTGCCCCCCTGATATTTTTGTCAACTTTTTCCGCTGTAGATTCGTCCAATTCAATTAGTCGATTTAGAAACAGTTGAACAAAAGCTGCAGAAGTTGTTTGCTCAACACAGCCATAAGGATACTTCACCAGGTATTGCAAATTTTTCTCCAAATTGAAAGAAGGAATCCCTGAAACCGATAGTGTTCCTGAATTGCTGCCTTTCATTCCTATAAAATTAACTCCCACTTCTAACTCATCTCCTGGTTCCAATAAATAATTAGTGGTACGATAAATATATGGATTAGGATTAATCACCTCGATCTCTGTTGAATGACTGGCTTTCTCATTACCAGAGCTCACCTCAACTCTTATGCTGGCAATGCCTGGCTGTTCAGCTGTAGTGAGACTAAAATAAACCATCTGTTCACCCAGTCCACTAATTTCAATCTCCTTTTCAGTTTCACCAGAACAATGAACCGGACCCTCAGCAATCAACCTTACAGTAACTTTTGAGAGACCTTCTTTCATTACAAAAACACTAACAGGAAGGTCAACTTTTTCACCTGGGGTTAACCTTCGGGGCAAGCTTGTTAGCACCATAACAGGCTGTCTGACAGGAGCCACAGCCTCTGCTGACCCCCATGCTATTCCTTTGCCGGCAATAACCATAGCTTTTACCTGTCCCACGTAATTTGGCATTTTCATTTTATGGGTGTCAGATCGATTCTTTTTCAACTCAAATGGTCCCATGAAGGTCACTACCGGCTCAAAGCGATTAGCTTTTTTCGCATCACCCTGAATCTCTCCTTCATCTCCCCCGATTGCCAGCAGGCTTTCAATTCTTCCACCAAAAGCACCCAACACATCATCATACATATCCCAGGTTTTTACTCCTAATGCTTCAGTGGCGTAGAAGGTTTTCCACAAATCCGGAGTTTTATAGCGTGTGAGGCTCAATAAACCCTGATCCACAATGGCCAAGGTGTAAGTCATGGCTCGACCATCACTCTCGGATACTTTGATTTTATACATTTCATCAGGTCGTAACTCTTCCGGGAGTTCAATCTCTGGATTCAGACGAGAATCAGGGTTTTCCACCACCAGTCTGAGAACACCATATTGGCGAATAGGAAGATCATTTTCATCATGTGCATGTGACTGAATCAGAGAGATAGAGGCGTAAACATTAGGAGCCATTTCCTCTGTAATCTCAAGATCCACACGAGTTTCAGTTTCCTTGGTTTTAATCCACCGTGATTCAATTACCCGACTGCCTGATTCAATAGTCAGCAAAGCCCGTCCGCCCTTCATACTTGGAAATGTAAGAGCTGCTTTATCACCTGTTTTGTATTCCTTTTTGTCTGCAGAGAAAGTCAGCATAGTAGCTCCTGCCGGATTGGCACGACCGCTACGGTTAACCCATGAGGGCCAGTCGAGATAAATAATTTGTCCTGCTGCATGTCCTCCATTCAGATCAGAAACATGCACAAGGTACCTTCCCCAATTTGGATAATCCACCTTGAAAGAAAAGCTTCCCTTTCCGTTGCTGGTAGACAAACTTGTTTCATATATCAGGTTTTCATGTTCACTACCAATGAAAGAGGCCAGGTCATCTCTTTGTGAACTCCACCACCACCTCCATTGTATCTTATAGACCCTGGCTCTAAGATCTCTGACAGCAAGCGATTGTCCTTCTTTATCCAGTGTAATCACATCCACTGTATGCAGAGTATCTGTTGTTAGTTGGGAGCCAGGAGAATCCATTCCCCTTATTGATAATCCTACATAACGATCATAGGGAGAAAATGGAACGCTATAGACATCTGTGCTAAAATCGCCCCCTTTTTCATAAACCCGTGAGGTAAAAATGGCACTCAGCATTCCCGGAGCTGATTCACTGACTCTGAGATCCAATGGTACTGTTGCCTCTCCTTTCTGATCAAGTAAATCATCAAAAACCATAATTTCATTTGGCCTGAATTTCTTCAAAGGATCTGAAAAACTAAAACGATCATATCCCTTAAAGTCTGTCTTCGCGGTAGCCAGTTTAACATTCACTTCAGCACGCATTGCGGCAGCAGGAGCCCCATGAAGCCACTGAGAGCGAAAATCAAGAGTCTGCCTTGAGTCATTAGCACTCAGTACTTTACGATTGAATTGCAGCTCTATTTTTAATCTATTTGGCTTGATATTCTCTATTTTGAGCATTTTAGAGAACTGAACACCACCTACTTTGACCAGAGCCCTCCAATTACCTGTAGGGTCATCCTGTTCGGTAGGTACTGGAAATGTATAAAAACCATCAATGCCATCTGACGTAACAGCCTTATGACTCAACTGTCTGCGGGCGTTGTAAACCTCTAGCACAACAGGCAGATCATCCGGAATAATATTGTCTTTATCAAACAATGCAAAAGAGAGGTGCAATGTATCTCCTGGTCGCCATACACCCCGCTCCCCGTAAATTACTCCTTTGATACCCCCTTCAACTTTTTCACCTGCCACGTCAAAATTGCTGAGAGATAATGAAGACCCATCATCAACTCTGAGATATGCTTTTTGATCTCCTGAAGAAACCACCAACAGATAAGGAACTTCAGCAAGGCTCATTTCTGATAGTCCGTCTGATCCTGTTGTGCCAGCCAGTATTTGTTGTTGTTGAAAATTGTAAAACTCGACAGTAGCATTTGTCACAGGATCGGCAGTCAGAAGATCGGTAACTACAAGCAGAAAATCTTTTTGATTTCCTGATTTCGCCAAAACTCCCAGATTGGTTGCCAGAACATTCTTATAAACAAATTTATCCGGAGTATAATAAGATGAGCTACAAGGATTATCACGATCTCTCCAGTAATAATTATCAGGATATAGATTTTCATAATAATAATTACCATCCTGATATCCGGCGAGCACTTCATCAGAGAACGATTCTGATATAAGATTCAAAGTAGAATTATCCTCTACTGATTGATCTTCACAGACAAAGCTTCCCAGCTCTTTTCTGATACGGATTTCAACATGATACAAGGCATGCGGATCTTCTCGCACAAGTGGAGCAAGATCAAATGAATAGGAATTCCATTGGCCCAGACTTATGCCGGGGTCTTCATCCAGACGGATGGTCTTTCTGAAAACAGGCCGACCAACATACTTGATATTTCCTCTGAAACTATAGGAACTGGAAGGAGAGTTTTGTTGCAAAAACTGCTGAATATTATTCGAATATATTTTGTACACGTATAAATCAACAGCACGCAAACTAACTGCTCTGAAAGGAAGATATAATCCATCAAGCTCAGGCATAATATAACCAGAGCCAAGAAACTCAACTTTAGGAGGGAGGGGAGCCAGAGCCAGGTGAAAAGTTTCACTTTCATGAAGGCTCTTACCTTTGCTACTTTGAATCTCTTTTTCAATCACTAAATTCCACTCTCCATCCAGCCTTATCAAGGGATATAGAAATACTTCATGTCCTGATTTTTGCAATCTGTACTGATCAGTTCCTTCTAAATGAATCAATCCCTTCAGGCTCTGTCGGGGGTTCAGGAAATCAGAAAACACCAGGCGAATATGCTGATCCTCACCCTGTTCAACTTCAACATCCAGAAGTGAGAACTCATTCTTTCCTGGAATAGAAATAATCAATTCTCCTTTTTTATCGAGTTTAATGCTACGGCCATTCCAGCTCAGTATAAACGACCAGGAATCTGTCTTTTTTGAGATATTCTGAATGCGGTAATTGATCACATTCTGTCGGCCTTCCTCTAATAAAAGATCCATTTCAACATCTGCCCCTTCAAGTTTTAGCAGAGATTGAACTGTCTTCACCTCCATAGGGTCTGACAAAAATATCTTACCATGATAATCCAATAGATTCTTATCTGATTCAGAAAGCACCAGTCTGCCTTTTTGCACAGAGAAATCAAGTGGTAGTACTTCAAAATCGAAGTTAAACACACGCAATTCTCTGGCTACAGAAATCAATTTTCCTAAATGAAAATCGACGGAATACTTCTGTCCGCTTTTTAAGTCCTCATCCGGATGAAACTCAAGCTGATTACCATTAACTAAAAATGCTTTTCCATCAATCGCAGGTTTACACTCAAACAGGCCATCGGGCAGCTCCTCATGATCGTCATAACCAGGTAGCGCCTGATTCAAGATAAGCACAATGGAACTTTGAGAAGATACTACACCTACAGTGCGACTCTGGATATAGGATGAGAATGCGTGATCAGACATAGATGTCTCAGATTGATTCTCATTATTACAAAAGTTAAAAGATAGGGTCAGTATTCCCAGAACGACGAAAAAATACAAGTTTTTCATAGCATTTGGATAAAAAGTTGGATACGATAGGATAATTCTTAAAGGTAACTAATTCTTTAAACACCGCACTGAGAATGCTTCTTGTTTATCGTACTTGAACCTATAAACGCCTGATTCATAGTACATCATTGCCCTGCCCCAGGCATGTGTTTCCGAGGTATAAGATGATGTCCAATAGTTGGCAACATCTCCCATAAAGAAAAAGACACCTCCGGGGGTTCTGAATCCACCGGGCAAGGCAGTAAATTTGCTATCGTTATTCCCGTTACCTCCTGAATACCACCCTGCAGTGTTCTTAATTGGAATTGCCACATCTCCTGAACGCCTCCAATCAACACTATCTGCCGAATGAGGATCCATACCCAAATACATCTCCAGATTCTTCCAATCTGAATCAGAGGGCAGATGCCATCCTTTGGGACAAGCTTTTACTGCCGCGTCAAAATTGTACAATCTTCCGTAGTCAGGAATAAACTTATCCTTTTCATCATATACCCATGATCCTTTATCGGCAGCATAAGCCAGATTTTTCATCATCCATGTCTGGTTTCCTATTACAACATAGGGATATTCCTGGTCGTCTCTGGCATCAGTAAAAACACCATCTGGCTCAGTTTCAACTAATTCTTTTATGCAATTTGTAAATAAAAATACACTTGCGGTAAGTATGGAATAGATAATAATTCTCATTTCAGAAATCACTTTGCTAACAGACTCAAAGATACTCCTTTTAATTCTCCTGCTTCCTGAATATATTTCAATTTTCCATAATCCGGAGAATGAACTAATTTTCACAACACTCTTAGTAACTGATAAACTGCACATTGCAGAGTATAGCTTGGAAATTGTACTGATTTATGATCTTAAATATTGTAGCTATGCAGAAACAGACTTTGCTTAGGTTGCTAGGGCTATCCCTTGCACTAATTATTACCGGTGCCACTAAGGCACAAGATTTATCTATCACAGCCAACTCACCAACAGGCGATTATATTGTCGGTGAAGAAATTGCGATTAATGTCAAACTAGAGAACTTTACTCCCTCCGATCCAAGCTATTTACATAGCTGGGTAGATGCAAGCGGATACCGGAAGCTAAAACTGGGCAATAATCCATATAACTATTATAATCCTGCTGTAGATGTTATTTCAGGAGGAAATACCATGATGACAATAACCATGCGGGTGAAAGACGATCAAACCACCTGGAAGAAAATGCTATTGCGACCAAATGGCAAATCAAATAAGGTAAAACTATCCAACTATGTGCCCACTGATATCATAGTGAACGAGTGGTTTACCTTTAGTATTCCTCTGGCAGATTTTGATGAGCTGATTGATTTCACCATACTCAAAAATATAGAATTCCCATATTCAGGAGGTGCAAATCACTTCGACTGGGATATCTACTCTATAATCTTCACGGGAGGTGCAAATCAGTTCGTTTGGCTGGGTGCCGGAAATATTAACAACGCCCATAACGGAAATGGTGGTTCAGGTGAGGTTTTTGCTGAATGGAACCTGAGTTCAAACCCCGACCTTGAGCTGCCAGAACTTCGTCTCTTTCACAATGATATTCTTAGCGGAGCAGTAGTCGGGATGAATGCCGATTTTACCTTAACGCCTGCCACGGCGGGCACTCATACCATCAGGACTGAAGCCTGGAGTGGACAAAGCATGATAGCCTCCACTTCAATGGATATTCAGCTTACTGAAGCCACTCAAGCAGAAATTGCAATCTCAATTACATCGCCATTAGAAAATGATCAGTGTGAAAATGCTGGTGTCGTTACGGTTTCAACCGAAATTACCGGAGATCTTCAAATGGGACCCGACTATCTGAAAGTTCTGGGCCTCCCTGATGGATGGAGGAAGCTCAAAATAGGCAATAACCCAACGAGTCTATATACACCAAAGGTGGATGTTACAAGTTCAGGAAATAGTGTCATGGAGATTATTCTTCGTGAACCCGAAAATATTCTGGATTGGTCAAAAATCGATCTTCGTCCCCAAGGAAATGCAAAGAATCCAATTAGCCTCGATGCATACTGGGATCAGCGCGAGCTACTTGATGAAGACTGGATTAAGATCAGTATTCCCCTGAATGCTTTTGATACAAGCATTGACTTTACAGCCTTATCAAATATTGAATTCCCCTACTCAAAAGGAGCAGGCGTTTTCGAAATACATATCCAGGATATACGTTTTACAGGAGGGGGTACAGAATTCATTTGGTTTGGAGAAGATAAAACAAACAATATTCAAGACGGCTTTGGTAATCCAGGACAATTACTGGCAGAACTCATACAGGCTGATAATGGAGGATATGAAACCATACGGGCCGATTTATACCTGGATGATATCTTAATCCAGAGCGACTTCACCTTACCTTTCGGCTGGGAATTAACAGAATTAACAACCGGTTTGCATCAGGTTCATGTCATCCTAAATCTTGATGCTCAGCAGGTCAATAGTCAGACGGTACAATTCACCGTTCTTGAACCAATCATGAATACTCCGGAAATTAATCTGGATCCATATTATTCTCTGGAAATAATTCCCACAGGAAAATCCTTTCCTGTCAGTGGAAATATCCTAAACATTGCTGAAGGAGAAAACTTTCAGGTTGAATTGTTGATCGATAATCAGATAATCAGTAGTTCTGATCAAACAACATTTGATTTTATTGCAGACTTCCCTCTTGCAGGAAATCATGAATGGTTAATCAGAGTTATCACTGCATCAGGACTAGAGAGTGTCTCTGAAGCACATCAGGTACAGGCAATTGATCTTATTGGTGCGAATAATCTGACAATCCTGACTCCAGAAACGAATCAAACATTTTTACAAAACACTGACATTCCCATACAGGCTCAATTTATTCCTGAGGAAACAGGTGAATTACCATATTTAGAAATTGCGAATCCTGGCACAGGCTATCGAAAACTCAAAATCGGCAACAATCCCGTCAGTTTGTATTCGCCTCAACTGAATTTGCTAGAAGGAGGTAATACGCATCTAGATATTACCATCAAACTACTCGATGGCACGCCCAATTTCAGTAAACTTACTATTTGTCCACAGGAAGTAACAAGCAATGCTCCTCTATTGGGCACATACTGGGGCTTAGCAGAAGATCTTGGAGATGGTTGGAAGAAGGTTCACATTCCATTGGCAGATTTTGATGCTGGTATAAACTTCGAGTCTCTTAGCTTTATCGCTTTTCCATATTCACGTGATGCAGGATACTTCAAATTCGCTTTGCGCGAAATATCTTTTACAGGAGGATCGTCTCCATATCTATATTTTGGAGATCCCAAACTTGACAATATTCATGATGGGCTTGGTAACCCGGGCCAGTTGCTTGCAAGCCTGGCAGACCCCAATCAGTTTTCAGCTCCTGACAGATATGATTTCTTCCTCGATAATCTGTACATCGGCACTGTTGCCAATCAAAGTGAACTCACGCATTGGATTTCAGGGGATATAAACACACATAATCTACAGGTAAGTGCACACATGTCTGATGGTTCTATAATCATCAGTCAGCCCTCTACCTTCAGTATTATTGAACCCATTCCTGATACTCAAAGTATCGTTCTTAAACTGAGTTTTGATCACATTGAAAACGTTAGCATTCAAAAAGCCCGACTCAGGTATAACAAGAGTTTTGCATATAGCTTAACTCTGGATGACGGACTGGATGATGCCTTCACAAATGCGTTCAAGACTCTCAATGGTGGATATGTAGAAGGAAATGGACAGACTTATCCGGGTCTTTTCTTCACTGATGGATGCGGAAACGACCTTCCTTTTAGCGGCGGACTAGCATGGTATTCTGTTAGTTCAAACTTCAATGATTTGCATACTAATACACCAGGATACATCAAATGGGATGAACTAATTGACATGTACAATGCTGGATGGGACGTTTTAAATCATTCATATTCTCATGAAACCGCAGAAACAACAGATCATTTTTTCCAGATAGATGAAAACCAAAAAATTGTTTTTGAAAAAACAGGGATAAATATGACTCAATTCATAATTCCAGGTGGCGCCGTTTATCTACCCTATATTCAGGTAGCTAAAGATTATGGAATGAATGCCATCTATGCATACAAATCTGATTTTACAGGATACCCATTAGGAATACAAGTCGATAATACCAGAACCTGGGAAGATATGACCATCTACCGAGGGTATAACTTCGATGATAGCTATAACACAACAAATATTACACAAAAGATAGATCAGATAGCAAGTGCCATTTCTCCTGAAAACCATATTTGGTACAATGATTTTACCCATCGGG
>JAGLDP010000013.1 GCA_023145515.1 Bacteroidales bacterium | reverse complement strand
AAGAAAAAGCTCGAGCTAAATGGAACGGCCTATGTTTTATCAGATTATCATCAGATTATTCACAATATGATGAATGTGCAGATGAACGACAAAGCATTTGCATCCCGAAAAATATATCCCCGACACATATATGATCTTTTGCAATTATCTCACAGAAGAGATCCCCTTGAAACTTCAGTAGAGTTTGCAAATTATCCTAAGCAATTTAATGCATATCTTGTAGTTTCATCCAAGATACTAGATAATCCATCCAGCATAAACTATAAAAACGATCAACAAGCCAGAAGGTATTATCGTCAGATTAAATTTTTCATTGATCACCCAAGATGGCACTCAGCTATCAGAATAGTTCAGTACCTGACTCAGCGACTATTACGATATATCACTTTACCAATAAAATCGATTTACGACAAAGGAGAGCGAAAAGGCATGCTCAAACGACTAGGTGATCGCAGCTGGTACAAGAATCACCTGCAATCATATCGTAACATGTTGCAGTAAGGAGCTTATTGGATTATCAGTGGCATTACCTAATTTCTACAATATACTATTTGAACCCAGAATAGTCTGAAACCTATCTTTGAATGTTGATCCTATGGAGATTTTTGGGATGGAAGGGAGTAGTTTGGGCGTAACACCAAGTCGTGACTTGGTGAAGTGGCAAAAATGGCGTATGAGTGACACTAGTGGAGAAGAGCTTCTAATGATCATTGACAAGCAAGGAAAAGGTCCTGGAGAATATCATCGGATTTCGAGTATATCAATAAATGAGAATGACAATCCGGTAATTGGGATTTATGAGTTGAAGTAAGGCAGAAGATATGACCTTGCTTTATATTTGATACTCCTCTGCCCATAGCTTTTCCAGAAATATCCGATAAGATACAATTCGAATATTATCTACAATTCTCTCTGCCGGTTCGTTGCATACCACTATGGCTTCTTTAGGGCTAAACTCATCTCTAAATGAACGGATCGGGCGGAGATCTTTTGATACAATCTGACTTTTCCCCTTTACTTCAATTGCCATTTCTCCGTTACCAAGAATAAAATCAACTTCAATGCCTGACTTAGTGCGCCAAAATTCTATCTCAAAGTCTTTTTCTTTATATGATCTGTAAGCCAGAAGCTCTAATAATATGAAATGCTCAAAGGCCTTTCCAAATATCTCTCCTTTTTCCTCGCTAAGAACTCTTTTGGTCACCACACCGGCAACACCGGTATCGAATAAATAAAACTTTGGTGACCGGGTAATGACTTGTCGGCTTTGTCTTTTCTTAAAAGGATGGATAAAAACCCCCATCAGGGTGTCGACCAGGATTTGATAGTATTCTTTAACCGTCTTGGAATCGATTCCACAGTCTCTGGAGATATTCAGAAAATTGGTCAATTCACCATGCGAGTATGTCATTGAATCAAAAAACCTTGAGAATGCTGGCAAATTTCTTACCAAACCTTCAGCAAATACCTCTTCTTTCAGATAATCCTGAACATAAGCTTTCAAAGACCGCCTGGCATCATGTTGCAGATAATGAGATGGAATCATTCCCTTGTTCAGAACATCCAACAAGTTATAGCTATCTAATTCAGAGGATACAAATGGAAACATCTCAAACCTCCATGCTCTTCCGCCCAGTAAATTTGCTCTTCCTCGTTTTAGTTTACGGGCACTTGATCCACAAAGAATAAAACTAAGACCCCGATTCTCGATCAACCAATGCACTTCATCCAACACCATTGGTACTTTTTGGACTTCATCCAAAATAATTGGATGCCGGAGTTGCTCTTCTGAAGCAGCTGCTAATTGCTCCCGAAGCAAAGATGGCCTGTTAGAAAATGCCAAAAATCGATCAGTTTGTAAAAAATCGAAAACCAAACTATCAGGAAACCTTTGCCTGAGGAAAGTAGTTTTTCCGGTTTTCCTCGGTCCCCAGAGAAAAGCAGACTGTCCAGGTGGCAAATCAATTTGCAATAATCTGTCTATTTTATCCATCATACTCCAAATTTAGACAACTTTTTCGGAATTGACTCCGAAAAAGTAAACTTTTTCACTCCTTAAACATTTCGTATTTTTATTCGTGTGCTTTTATTGATTCATTTCACTTTTGCCGAAACGTGGGAAACATACATGCCATCCAAATCTGTATTTCGTGATTGGGATCTCATTCTTAGATAGGAAATCCCATTACGACTAATATTCAAACAAGGAATTTCTGTTACCTGTAGGTCATCAATCTTCACCATACAACTGGCTGTCGACAGATCATCAACATATTTCCACAGAAGCATCACTGTGTACCATTGTTCTTTTTCCAACAAAAAAGTTGGAGAAATCTGTCCGCTTGCGGGAATATCTAACACAAACATTCCAGTTTCTCTTCCTTGGTTATCGATAGGCTGAAACCATCTATCATTCAGTGTGATATGACTGCCTCTGAACCCCTTCCTCAGATACAACTCGATTATGATTTCACCTTGGCTTCCTGCAGGGAAGTTCCATACGGCACCATCTCTCTGACTGAATACTGTTGTGTCTGCAGGTCTTCTGATGTGCAATACTTTTTCTAGAGGAAGATCAGGGTGAGTAGCCAGAACAGCGCCTTCTTTTCGTTCATAGTTGTGGTGGTACAGACGTTGATAAACAGCTGGTCTTATGATAATTTTCTGACGACTCCAGTTGATCAGACCCTGTGAAAAATCTTCTGACCTGGTTTTCTGATAGATCCAGTCAGGATCAACCAGCAGGAAAGATCGATGTTTTGGAGCTTGTCCGACCGCAATCAGTAGGTTGCCTTCAGGAGTTTCCGTAATTTTTGATTCATTTAAGCCCTTGTCGCCTGGATGATTAATAAATCCGCCATCACGAAGGGGATCTAGTGCTAATTCTCTGAAACCGATCCAGTTCTTACCATCATCTTCGGAAATGGCAATATGTAAAACTTCTCGACCCGTAAAATTCCATTTGTCATGAGTAACCTCAGGACGTAAGGCTTTAGCGTTGTTCCAAATAAGAATTATTCGTTCATCTTTGAGCTTCTTGAGGGTGATCCAACTGTTGTCACCGCAATACAGATCAGTTTTCACTGGTTCTGACCATGATGCCCCCAGATCTGTGGAAATTGATTTCCATATATTGAAGTTTGAGTTGCGGATATACATGAGTATACGGCCATCTGAAAGCTGCACCATTGTTGGTTCCACAGCGCCCGTTTGCCAGATATTTGGAATTGTATTTGGAACATTGATACGGTCTGAGACAGTCCAATTTACTCCTCCGTCATCAGAATAGAACGTTCCAGACCCCAATCCCCCGCCATGAAAGCCACAGATAACTCTTTTTCGATTTCCATTATTGACCCAAATTGCGTTTCCGTATGATATGGTATTAATGGGAGTGTTATCAGGAGTATGCATTTCCTGGAAGGTCCAGTCTTTCCATTTATTATCAGATCGAGCAAGCATAAAGCTATTCCCCCTATCGTTGTAGAAAACCAGGAATTCACCAGATTCAGGATTTATGGTTGAGAAACACTGTGCTGGGTTTCCGGGTGTTATGACAAGTGGTGCTGGATCAGACCATGTACTACCCTGATTGGTGCTTCTTTGAAAAAAAACGGTATCAGTAAATCCACCATGATCCCAGTCACCTTTTCTAAATACAAAAATTGAATTACCATCAAGATCATTTACTAGTGTAGTTCCTTCATTAGAAGTTGGTTCACCTAGATATTTTGGAGGAGAAGCAACTATTGCCCTTATTTTCTTTGATGAATTTTCAGCAATAAGGTTTTTGTTTTGACTTGCAGAAAATGAATCAGTCGGTGATAATAAAAGTGTTACTAACAGACATGTGAACAGTAATTTTCGATATTGGGAAGGCATAATAGTTTCTGCTTTTATTGATATTTAGTAACGATTAGGCAACCTCGACCAAGCTGGAGGTTGATCTTGATCGCAGAACTAAGTTATCTCTTTTTTCCATTGAATGAGCATCGTCTTATCTATACTCAAACCATGCCGTCGCCCTACAGCCCTTGTCAACCTGCACCTTCACCCAGAAAGCCGAAAAACCCTCATCAAATTCAATCTTCAAAACCTCCCCAGGTTGGACAATAATTCTGTCATCCCGAACTTGATCCGAGACCCATTCCTTAAATTCCCCTTCTCCCACAAAGTCAAATAAAATTGTAAAGCCAACAGCCTCATCACCATCATGAGACAACTCCAAAGACTTCTCATCAAAGCCATACATCAAATAGGGGTCTGAAACTTCTCCTGTCTTTACCGCAGTATTTTTCCATGGCCCACCAACTCCTATTGGTTTTCCAAACTTCCATAAATCATCAATAGCTCCAAGCCATAATCCTATTTCTTTCTTACCTGAAACATAATAATGCTCATCTGCCTTTGCTCTTGGATTGCAACCCGTAATAGCCATGAGCCCTCTCCATGAACAGAAATCTACGATCATTCTATTGTGAGTAGCGATAGGTTTTACTTTGGATATTCCACCTGATATCCCACGTGGTAATTCATAGAACAAACCACCAGCATTCATTAATGATCTTTCCGTGGCAACCTCCCTAATAATCCGGGGGTTTAACGCTCTATAGGCATCTTTTTTTCCAGAATAACCAAAAGGAAGTCTCCATCGTTGCCCCTGTTCATCGGCATAAACCACTGAGGCTGAATCAAATGATACAACTGACTCTTTAGGTATTAGATTATCTCGTAACTCGGTGAGTATTTCATCCATTTCGCCTTCTAAGAAATCCAGAGAGACATCCAAATCAGCAAAATCCTCACCTGGTGAGAAAATCTGAAGATTGCCGTTTGTGCCACTTGGTCTTAACCATCCCAGTTTAATATCTGACGATCCCCTGGGTTGTATGGCTTCAAAAATCCCTTCATCCGCTTGCGGATAAGCATCCGGAGAAAGATGTAATACAGCAGTTAATTGGTCTACTGGCTTATTCGTAGAAAATCTGATCCACTCCGTCTGATCCGTATTCGAGAAATACTCGTTGATCCCCAATCCTGAAGCCATGGAAATGTTTTTCCACTTCTCCCATTCATTGCTACCCAGTTTTCTACGCTCAACCAGAAGCTCTATTGTCTCCTCTGAATCTTGCTCAGCATATAACATAAAACGATCAAAACCACTCACGAGGAAGGGATCAGATGGATGGAAGGCCTCTACCTGATCATCAATCCATGGTCCGCCAAATCCTAATTTCGGACCGAAACCATCCAAGTCATCCTTCTTTATAAACCAGAAATTTGAATGTGGCTGACCCACTAGAGCATTGTCAAACATCGACGCATCATCACATCCCATTACCAGCATACCTTCCCAAGGAGCAAAATCAGGAATGATTTTTAAATAGGATGAAAGCGGATAAATCCCGGATGTTTGATCGCGACTAAAATCGGGTGGAAAAGCCCAGAACATTCCGTGCATGGTCATCAACCATTTATCCTGCCCAATATCCCTGATCCGTGGCCATTCAGTATGCCAACCATGTTGTCCATCATAGGTAAAACTTGCTTTTGGGAGGCGATAAGTAAACCACTCTCCCCCATCGCGGAGCTTCAGAATCAATGACTTTTTATCCCATCCGATCGACCAGATCGGATCATCAGAGTTCTCATTTCCATACAATCCTCCAGGACCAGTAACTTCAGTAAACTGCTTTCGCTCAATCACTTTCCAATCATCACCATCCCACTCAGACAAACTACCCGACTCAGAAGTGCTCTGCCAATAGTACTCTCCATTGTTAGCCACTACCAGCCGGTTTTGAGAAACATAAGCACCTTTCCCATGATATCCGGGAAGTAATGGTCCGGCTATATCCCGAGGAGTTCTCATATTCCCATCCTCAAAAAGCATGTTTACTTCTAAGCTGTGTACATCAACTTCGTATAAACCCTCTTCCATAGTATAGAAATAGACCTTATTCT
>JAGLDP010000129.1 GCA_023145515.1 Bacteroidales bacterium | reverse complement strand
GTTCGATCCGGAGGCGGGCTGGACTTTCCACGGTCATAATCATTTTGGTTATAAAATGATTCCAGATCTTTTTCGTAAGATGAAGCTTCCTCTGAACGAAAAAATGAAGTATGTACAAAAATTGGTCAACCTGCACATGAGACCAATTGTGCTGGCTCAGGATATTGTTTCTGATTCAGCTGTAAGGAGACTTTTATTTGAGGCTGGTGATGATATTGATGATTTGATGACCTTATGTGAAGCCGATATTACCTCGGGTAACCAGAATAAGGTTGAAAAATATCTTCGCAATTTTAGTCTCGTAAGAGAAAAACTGAAAGTGCTTGAAGAAAGAGACAGGATTCGTAACTGGCAGCCTCCTATTAGTGGTGAAGAAATAATGGAAGCATTTGGAATTCCTCCTTCAAAAATAGTAGGCGACATTAAAAACTCGATAAAAGAAGCCATTATTGACGGAGAGATCAGCAATAAGCGAGAGGAAGCATGGGATTATATGCTTACAAAAGGTAGGGAAGCAGGATTAACTCCTGTATCCAACAGTAACACCAAATAAATATGGCAGATAAACTACACTGGAAACCCGGAACCATGATTTATCCCCTGCCCGCAGTGATGGTCAGTTGCGGTGATAATCCTAAGGATTATAATATTATCACTATAGCCTGGACAGGCACAATTTGTACTCAGCCCCCAATGTGCTACATCTCTGTTCGTCCCGGCAGACACTCTTATGACATAATTAAAAGGACAGGAGAATTTGTCATTAATCTCACCACCTTAGAACTGGCAAAAGCAGCAGATTGGTGTGGGGTCAAATCAGGAAGAGATTTTGATAAATTTAAGGAGATGAAGCTCACTCCAAGAGTAGGAGAAATTGTTAAAGCTCCAATTATAGTAGAAGCTCCAATGAACATTGAGTGCAAGGTAACTGAAATAAAAGAGTTAGGAGTACATCACATGTTTTTGGCCGAGGTTGTTCATATACAGGCAACTGAGAAATATATGAATCAAGGTACCGGCAAATTCGAGTTGTCGGGAGCACAGCCAATATCTTACATGCACGGAACTTATTATGAGATGGGTAAGAGAATTGGCAAATTTGGGTATAGCGTAGAAAAAAAGAAGAAGCATTAGATAAATGTTCCAGAAGGATCGGCAATATTTTCAGTTCTGCACTTATGGGTTTCTGAAAAACTTAAGACTTTTCGAGCCATTTCTGATCCTATTCCTCAAAAACGAGGGCATGAGTTTTACCCAGATTGGTATTCTATATGCCATTCGTGAGATTGCCAGAGGACTTTTTGAAATACCGGGAGGAGTATTTGCCGATGCCGTGGGCAGAAAGAAATCCCTGCTTTTAGCCTTCACTGCCTATCTTATTTCATTCTTAACATTCTATGTGTCAGATAACTTCTGGCTATTCACAGTTGCATTCTTATTATATGCCTTTGGAGACGCTTTCAGAACCGGCACGCATAAGGCAATGATAATGACCTATCTAAGCATGAGGGATTGGTCGGAATACAAGGTTGATTATTACGGACACACAAGGTCATGGTCGCAAATAGGGTCAGCTCTTTCGGCTGTTCTGGCAGGCTTTATTGTTCTTATCACCCATGAATACAGACTGGCCTTTCTCATTTCGATAATACCTTATGTTCTGGAGCTGATTAACCTGTCGTTATATCCAAAGTATCTGGATAAGCCACCCGGACAAAAACCTGGCAGAAAATTTCTGGCTCAGATCAGACAAACAAGCAAAGACTTTGTCATATCGGTTCAAAACCGGGCTGTTTGGAGGTCCATTATCAGTTTGAGTGCATATACGGGATATTACAAAGCCAGTAAAGACTACATTCAGCCGCTCATCCAGGTATTTGCCCTGAGTCTGCCCCTGTTTATAAACCAAACATCTATACAGCGTGAAGCAATTCTTATCGGGGTAATCTATTTTTTCCTGTACATGTCAACCTCTTTCATTGCACGACGCTCAGGGCGCTGGATAAGAAAACAAAAATCCGTTCAATCTGCCATGCTTATCAGTCTCATGTCAGGAGCTTTCCTCGGACTCTTAAGTGGAGTGTTCATCCTGATCGGATACAATATTCTGGCAATTGCATTATTCATGGGGATCTACATGTTTGAGAACTTACGTAAACCGATTGGAATAGGACAAATTGCCAAAAACACAGATCAAAAAGTACTTGCTTCTGCCCTATCAGTTGAATCGCAGGCAGAAACCCTCTTTGCTGCAATGTTTGCATTGATTCTGGGATTTCTTATAGACAAGACAAGCTTAGGATTGGGAATAATAATCGTATCAGCACTTGCCATGTTAATTCCCTTTGTTGCATCATTATTCAATACTGGTAAACATATGCATTGACTTATCATAACGCTTAGTCAACCTTAATAATTATTTTGACATGCGTAACCAGACAGAGTTTAAATTACACTCCCCATTTTTAATCACATATGAATTCATCCCTAAGGGTAATTATTCGGAGAACCGGATTATCATTTTCATGTAAAGCCTCGATTAATTTGGAAAGCTTTTTCTTTGGGAGGAAATTTGGATTAGTTGGCTCCAGTAAGTCGATTGCATTAAGTAAGGAGTAAACTTTACCATTGATAGCATGGGATAAATTTACCGCAGGTCCCTTGTCTATATCGTCATCCAGTTTCCTTTTTTCCTTACCATTTACAGTATAGTACTTATTATCTCGCAGTGAGTAGATACCGTATTCTCTTCCGTCGAAGCCTATATAGTTTTTATTCAAATAATTGATCGGAGACACATAGACTTTATCTTCATTTTTACTCACAAATGGATCAATTATCATAAAAGGAACAGCTGTTTGGGCGTCTTTCACCAGCCAGGTGGTATCAGAATCTGAAGCTAAAACTCCCTCATGATGATTTGAAATCCAAAGTCTTGGAAAGTATAATCCACCCTCATCACCAGACCTTTGTATTTCCACTTTGCCTGGGAAGAATTCCCTAAGTATATCACCTTTATTCCCAATTGTAGTAAACATTGGACTGTACAACATGAATGGGCTCAGGAAAAAATTCCCATCCGGCAATAGCGCAGAGAAGTCCATCCCCGTCTGACTTTTACATTCAATTGACTTAATATGCTTTCCTGAATAATCGAAAAACAGAAGAGATTGCCTGCCATCGGGTATTACAATTTCCTGTTTAATCGGGTCATGGATATAGTGAGGTAGAATTCTTAAATATTCTCCCGGACCTTTACCAACATGATCAATCTTTGATCTGTATCGACCATCATTTCCAAAATAATAGATCGCATTCCTGAATCTGATCAACACTCCATCTGAAGTAGCTTGGATATTGGATGTAGTTCCAATCAAACAATCATTATGCGTTTCCAAAACAATGTATTCGATTCTTTTTGCAAGAGAACTCAGTTTAGAAATGTGTCCGTCCGGACTCTGAAATCTGGCCAATTGAACGTGTTTCGGATAATCGTTTTTATAAGCAGTTGGATTATTATTGCAAGCACAAAATCCTAGGCACAGTAGAAATATAGCGAGAATTCGCATTTTGAAATGATTTGATTTAGGGGGACAACTAAAAGTATCTTTAAAAATACAAAAATCCACATATTTTCCTACCTTTAATCTGTCCCCCATCAAAAAGGTAATTCGGTTTTAACCGGATCATACGATTATTATGACTGGATTTTGCGCTATACAGAAATCTATTTTGGGGGTGCTCGTGATCATGCTACTGACGCAGGCTTGCTCTCAAGATATTGACATGTACGCCCCAAGCAAGACAGTACCTGTTGTTTATGCCCTCCTTGATCCTGATTTCAGTACTCAATATGTTAGAGTCGGACAGTCTTTTTTATATAAAGGGCAGGATTCGATTTTATCAAATTCACAATTAACAGCCTTGAAAGAGGATTTTGAGGTGTATATCACCTCTTTCAATGAAAATGGTGAAGTTGAAGTCGTTAGATTCTCTCCATATTACGGTGCCACAAGAGATTCAGGATTATTTCCTCAGGAAGAATTGCAACTTCTGTCTGCTCAGATGGAGATTAAACCAAATACAGTCTATAAATTATATCTTCATCTTAAGGAATCCGGCACTCTGGTGTACGGAGAGCTGAAATCATTCGACAGAAAGTTTCAAGTTATAGATCCACTCGATGTTAAGTTCAGAACCATTAATCTTTTTACAGATGGAGATTTCTACTTCAGATTTACCCCTGTTTCAACAAAAGCCGTTTACCAAGCAATTCTGAAATTCAATTATCACGAGGTTTTTCAGGGAATCCCTACACGACACACCATGGAGTTCACACTGGACATATTGTTTGGGGAAGAAAATGATGTATTCTTTGTGGGTAAGCGATTTTCAGGTGAATTGTTTTTGCGTGAAGTAGGACTAAGGCTATCTACAATAGAGGGAGTCTCACGGATTCCATTAGGACTTGATTTCCACGTAACTGCTGGTGGTGAAGAGTTATATTACCTAATTAAATCATCACAAAGTCAGTTTGGGTTCTCAGCATCATCCAACACCAACTTACTAAATGGAGTTGGTGTTTTCTCGACTCTTAGCCATAGATATATTTATGACATCCCATTATCTAGATATACTATTGACTCATTGGCTAATAGTCAGTATACAAACCAACTTGGATTTGTGCCATTTTCAAAATTATCACCATGAATATCAGATTAATATTAGCTATTCTACTGTCTTTTTATCTGTTTGGATGTGATGATAAGGAATTTGGCGAAACAAAGGATTCGGAAATGAAACTAGACTCAAGCGGGATTCTTGATATTCATTTCATATATAATATCCAGGGAATACCTTCTGGAAAAATTAAGCGAGCTGACTTAAGCTTGGCTTATACTGCAGACTCTATGTATAGGGGCGAGTTTTTCAGTGCCATCAATGTTTCAGATGCCATTTCTAAATATCGATTTTACCTTCCCCCTGGCACCTATTATTACCATGCTACAATTATCTGTCTGGCAGGAGGAGACTCTTGTAAATATGTGCAATTTGACGGGGGACAGTTTGGATTACGAATGGATGGAGGTAAAGTTGAATTGCTTGCCAATAAAACAACTGAAGTAACAACTCAATTCCATTAGCGTGAGCATTTACAAAGGAAAATACTGCATTTTAAAAATCCTGATATTAGGATTTTTCCTTCTGCTTTCATGCGAGCATGGCAATACTCCTCTCCCCGATATTACGCCTGAAATTAATCCCCCGGAAGGACTAACCACAACAAGCTTTGAATTTGATTTGACAAAAACATTTAGTTACGATCCTAATCAAAAACTATTTGTGCGTTGGGACTGGGAGGGTGATAGTGTTTTTGATACTCCATTTCTACACGAGAATATTCTGTCACACCGATATTACGCTGCAGGAGCATATAATCCAAGAGCTGAGATAATGGATGCAGCCGGCCAAACCAGTGATTCAAGCTTCCATATAATAGTAGATCAAGGCTATTCAAATCCGAGGCCGTGTTTTACTATTTCTCCCCAAACCGGCAACATTTATACACCATTCACATTTGACGCTAGCATAACCCGAGACGATGAAGACTCCCTTTCAAGCCTACTCTTCAAATGGGATTTTGAGGGAGATGGCGTTTGGGATACAAAGCCAGATAATTCACCGATAGCTGAACACATCTATCCTAAAACGAGCTTATATCATCCCAAAGTTCATGTTGAGGACCCATCTGGTAAAGCAAATATTGGCAATAAGATGCTTAGAGTCACCCTATTAGACAGCTGTATCCATCCTAAGTTCACCACCATACCAGAATTTCTGATTCAAAATGAGGAAAATATTTTTGATGCAAGTGAGTCGAGTTTCGATTGCAATGAGAATGAAACTCTTTGGTATAAGTGGGACTTTAATAACGATGGTTTTTACGAAACAGAATGGCTTGAAAACCCGATTACAAGCCATATATTTCCTTTTGAACAAAAATACTGGGTTAAATTGGTAGTTAAGAATTCGAAAGGATTGGAAAATTTCATAGTTAAGGAATTCTGGATGTATCATCAAAATCAGCCACCCACAGCACGGTTTAGAGTTTCAACATATGGTGGCAATACTCAAACCAGCTTTAGATTTGACGCATGGAATTGCAAAGACTTAGAAGATGCGCCATCTCAAATGCTGACTCGTTGGGATTTTGA
>JAGLDP010000128.1 GCA_023145515.1 Bacteroidales bacterium | reverse complement strand
CTCCGGCATCATTTAATCCATCACCTATCATCATCACATGATGTCCCTTTTCGCGAAGAGAAGAAATAAATGACATCTTATCGGCAGGCTGTTGATTAAAATGGAGATTCTTGTCTTTGAAATATTTTGATAAGTGCTGTCTTTCAGAATCATTATCTCCCGAAAGCAGGTATAAATCGTATTGCTCATTGAGGCTGCTAACAACCGAATGAAATCCTTCACGATATGTATTACTTATTGTGAAAAACCCTTTGATATTTGAATCTATCGATAGGTATACTCGTGATGAGAGACTTTTTTCAAGGGGTGTGGCTGACCCAGCAAATTCAGCTGATCCAAGACGAATATCCCGCCCTTGTACTCGTCCGAATATCCCTCGTCCGGCTACCTCTACAAAACCTTCAATAGGCAAGATATCTGTGTCATTATTCTGCTGCGACAGGGCATGACTGAGGGGGTGAATCGACTGACGGCTAAGGGAAAAGACGGCATTATGATCATCTTCACTCAGAGCTTCTCCCTGATATTTGATTTCGTTTTCATCAGGCTTGGTCAGGGTGCCGGTTTTATCGAAAACTATAGTTGAAATCTTTCTGAGCTTTTGAATGACATCAGTATTTTTCATATACATACCCCTGTGTCCCAGAATTCGCATAGCACTTCCTAAAGTGAAGGGCAAGGAAAGTGCCAGGGCACATGGACAAGCAACAATAAGTACGGAAGTCAAAACTAAAATGGCGCTTTTGAGGTCTGATATAAATAGCCAATAAGAAAAGCCTGAAAGTGCAATGATGATAATCGACAAAGTGAACCAAACACTTATTTTGTCGATAATTGAAACCAATTTGTTAGAAGAACCTGAATCGTTTGAAGGCTGATTCCAAAGCTGAGTAAGATGACTCTGCTCAACATCACGGATTAAACGGATTCTAATGGCACCGCTGGTTTGGATACCACCTGCATAAACCGGGTCTCCAACTTTCTTTCTAACAGGACGAGATTCTCCGCTTACAAAACTGTAGTCGATTAAAGCAGTTCCTTCAATAAGTTCTGCGTCGGCCGGAATGAGCTCCTTGTTTCGAATCAGTAGTTCATCTCCTTCTGATATATCTTTAAGCAATACTGATTCTTCAGTTTGATTTGAGATTCTTGTAACAGCTACCGGGAAATAGGACTTATAGTCGCGATCGAACGATAGGGCCTGATAGGTTTTACTTTGATACCACTTTCCGATCAGCAGGAAGAATAAAAATCCTGATAAACTGTCGGAATATCCCGGACCAGTACCGGAAATAACCTCATAGCTGGTTACAGAGAACAGTGCCAATAACCCTAATGCTATTGGCAAATCAACATTTATTATACCGCGACGCAAATTCTTGAAGGCTGATACCAGATAGTCACTGCCACTATAGAAGACCAGAGGGACAGTTAGAATGAAGCTGATATAGTGCAAAAATGTTCCAAATGATCCGTCCAGAGGCTCCTTGTTAAAGTATTCTGGCAAACTATAGAGCATGACGTTGCCGAAAACAAAACCGGCTACTCCGATTTTATACAACAACTTCTTATTAAACTTGCTATTATCCTTATGCTCTAAAGATTGCAGAGAAATCTCAGGTACGTAGTGGATTGATGCTAGTAATTCAACCACTTGTCGGAGACTAATTTCTGTTGTTATAAAGTTGACAGTAAGCTCTTTATTGATGAAGTTTACTGATGATTGTTTTATCCCGGGGTTTAATCTTGTCAATTGTTCCAGTAACCAGATGCAGGATGCGCAATGAATTCCTGGAATGTATAATTTTACTCTTACCAGATCATCTTCCTGAAAGATGTATAATTTCTGTTGAACCTCTTCTTTGTCGAGATATCCATATTTAGAATCATGCGCAGGACTGTCTACACGTAAACCTGGAGTGTTTTCAATTTTATAATAGCCAGATAGATTTCTTTCATTGATGATACGGTAAACCTGTTCGCAACCGTGGCAGCAGAAGTTCTTGCCATCCCAAACTACGGGATTTTTGCCGCAATCTGCACCACAATGTATACAGGGAATAGTATCAGCCATGGTTCATGTGAACTTCAGGGTTTAATTTGGCTTTTGGAGGACTCAGATATGGGATGCCTAGGCTTAGTCCACGCAAGATAAATATCAATCCGATCACTACCACCAAATAAGGAATGGCCTTACTGATTTTATTTCTAAAACCTACACTCACCACATTGCCCAAAATGGAAATGAATAATAGCATGGGTAAAGTTCCAAGACCAAAAACAACCATAAATAGAATTCCTTCCACAACAGTTCCTGTTCCAATAGCCCCGGCTATTGCCATATATACTAATCCGCATGGTAATAAGCCATTAAGAAGGCCAATCAGGAATAATCCTCTGTATGATTTCTGGGCGAATAATCTTCCAATTGCCTGCCGTAATTTTCCGGTAAGGAAATCACTATTGCCTGTATTGAATCCTTTAAACAGAGTTGGAACCAATATTGATAAAACCATCAGAACTCCCATAATAATAGAAATCCATCGTTGAAAACCCATCAATTGAAAGCCTTGGCCAATGAGTCCGAATACAGCACCCATTATTCCATAAGTAACAGTACGACCGATGTTGTACAGGCTTCCACCAATAAGTTTCTCGAAAAGTGTATCACCACGCAGGGGTAAGCTGATTGCTATTGGGCCACACATTCCAACACAATGGAAACTACCCATAAGACCAAGAACCAATGCAGAGATTAATACTTCCATTTGCTTATAGTAAGGAGTTTAGTTAACGAATATCAATAGGTTTTGTGATTTCAAACAGCTTATCATTCATCGTCCAGCTAAGATGTATCTTATAGCGTCCGTGGATTAATGCTCCCTGATTTATCTCTATAGGCAAGTTGTTAATTGCAAAGCTCAGTCTTAAATCTTCTGACTTATCTGAAGGACGAAAAAAATAAATATGTAAGGAGTCGGCTTTTTGGATGATTGAGGATGCCAGATCAAAGCGTAGCATTCCTTCAATATTGATAATTTCAATACTATCCTGATAAATGGCTGATCTTTTGTTTATTTCAATTTGCTTAGAGTAATTAGCTCCTTTTTTATAATAATCTTTGGTTACCAGATCATTTGTTTGTCTGAGAGAAAAAACAATAAAAATGGCACATAAAGAGAGGAAGATGATAAAAAAAACCAGAATAGCATTGCCCCAGTGAAATTTCATGACAGATATTATTTTGCCGGACCGATAAAATTTATTTCTGTTTTTTCCAGCAGATTCTCTCCTTCAAAGATACCGATCTTTATTGGTGTGCTCTTACCATTCAATTGATTTTTATCTAATCTGATAATAAGAATTGATTCCAGAGCTCCATTTCCGACTAGCAAGGTTTCCTGATTAGCTAATTGAATTTCTCCTTCTGGTGGGGATATAAGTCTAATAATGAGAGTTTTATCAGATTTTTCTTTATTGATGATTTTTATTCGGTACATGTTTGAGAGGGTGTTGTTATCTACCTCCTGATATATTGTTCCGGGCACTCTCAGAATTGATGATTCTACATCTGTACGGCGAATTATTGTTGAAACAAGTACTCCAAACAGAATTAGCAAAACAGCTGTATAGGCGTATGTGCGGGTGCTACCAAGATTTTTTTTGCCTTTTTCAATACCCTCAGCAGAATCAAAGCGGATCAGATTTTCTGGCTTATTTATTCTTTTCATTACCAGATTGCATTCATCAATACATGCTGTACAGTTGATACATTCAAGCTGGGTGCCGTTCTTAATATCTATTCCGGTAGGACAAACGCTAACACATTGCTTGCAATTGATACAGTCTCCTTCTTCTTTTGCTCCACGAGGCTCTCCTCTCTTATAGTCGTAGATAACCGTAATGGATCTTGAGTCTAAGAGCACACCCTGCATTCTTCCATAAGGACAAATCATTGTACAAACCTGTTCCCTGAAGTAAGAATATATCCAAAAATAAAAGGATGATAGTCCGAGCATTATCAGAAATCCTAGCCAGTGGTCTTGAATAGGTTCGGTAACAAGGTCTAGTACTCCTTGAGGACCAATAAACCACATTAGCAAGACATTTGTTATCAATAGCGATGTAATGAAGAATACAATGTATTTCAGAACTCTTTTAAATCCTGTGGCTGGTTTTCTTTTTCCTCCTCTGTAATTTCCATCAAACAGATATTCAATCCGTCTGAACACCATTTCCATAAATATTGTTTGCGGACAAGCCCACCCACACCAAATACGTCCGTAGATTACAGTAAACAGAACTACTGATACAACTGCAACGGTCATTACCAATGCCAGAATATTTGTGTCTTGTGTGTAGAAGCTTATGCCAAAAATATAGAATTGCCGGTGAGCTATATCAAAGAGCATAAAGGGATTACCATTAATGCGGAGAAGTGGGCCAAGCACTAAGAAACCCAGCAGTAACCAAGCTACGAGGCTTCGGCGTTTATACCACTTCCCTTTTGGTTGTTTGGCCCGAATCCATTTTCTTTTTCCCGTTTCATCGATATTGATTGGACGGTCGCGGAAGGAGGTTTCAGTGCTTTTCATATTATTGGCACTCTTCTCCTTGAGGATCTTTTGGGTTTGCAGGTTCTGATCCAATCATTGTTTGTAAGATATACTGAGTCAAATGCTCCATATGCTCATCAGTCATAACATTTTTGTAAGGAGTCATTCCTTTCTCTGGTTTGCCTTCCCTTATCATTGTTGTGACTTCCTCTTCACTGCAGCCATTGATCCAATAATTATCTGTAAGATTTGGACCAATAATATTGCCTTCTCCTTCAAGACCGTGGCATGCCATGCAGCCTTTATCGGTGTATAGTTTTGCTCCTGCAGCGAGAATCTCAGACGCACTGAGTTCGATGCCTCCTCCGGCTTCTTTTCGCATTGCAGCTTTCTTTTTTTCAAAAGCAGCTACTTTTTGCTCATATTCGCTTTTTTGATCTTTTCCATTGCCCGGATACCCGTGAAAATGAATTACATAAAACATGGAAAATGCAATGCTCGCCAGAAAGATCAGAGTAATCCAGTATGGTGGCGGATTATTCAATTCTTTTATACCATCATATTCATGACTGGTAATATCTTCAGTCTGATTAGCTTTAGAGTCTTGTTTTTCAGTAGGTTTACTTTCTGTAGTCATTATAATTCCTCCTGGTCGAGAATTGAAGATTTATATTTTTGCAAGTCAGATTTCGGAATATTGACAGTTTTATAAATAAGAACGATAAAACTGACGATAAAGATTAAGATTCCGGCTATGTAATAGATTTCTATGCCGTTTATCTTATTTAAAACATCTCCAACAAATCCCATAACACTTATTTTAATTGTGAAATATCACGTCCTAATTTGTGCAGATAGGCAATCATAGCAATCACTTCTTTGCTTGCTTCAATTTCAACGCCAGATTCTTTGAGTTCTGTTACAATTTTTTCTGCTTGTTCAAGGTATTCCTTAACAGCTATCTCATCATAGCCTTCAGGATAAGGGACACCCAGCATTTGCATAACTCTGATCTTGGCTGGAATGCCAGCAAGATTCACATCCTTTTGTGTTAGCCATGGATAAGAAGGCATAATAGTTTGGGGATTCATTTCTGCCGGGTTGAAAAAATGATTGTAGTGCCAAATTGCTGTTTTGTAGGTTGAACTACCAACATATCCAGCTCGAGCTAAATCTGGTCCTGTTCTGCGTGATCCCCATTGGAATGGATAATCATAGACAAATTCACCAATTTTTGAGTATTCACCATAGCGATCTGTTTCCCATCTGAGGGGACGTACTTGCTGAGAGTGGCAATTATAACAACCATTGGAAACATATATGTCTCGTCCGCTTAACTCCAGAGGAGAGTAAGGGGTTACTGTTTCTATTTTTGGGATGTTTGATTCTACTTTCAGCATTGGGATGATTTCTACTGCACCACCAATTGCCAGAACGATGAATACGAGTATAGAGAATTTGACTCCCTTGCGCTCTAACCAACGGTGAACAGTTTCACCGGATGCTGAACGTTTTTTATCATTTATTAAGGCAGGGGCCTCGGCAGCTTCATTGGACTCAAGCCTACCTGCTTTCATGGTTTTTGCCAGGTTAATAATAAAGAGAATGATTCCTGTAAAATAAAGCAAGCCGCCAATTATGCGGAATACATACATTGGTGCAATTTGTATGGTTGTTTCCAAGAAGTTAGGGTAAGCTAACAAACCATCACTTGTATATTCTCTTAGCATCAACCATTGCGTAATGGCTGCCCAATAAAGTGGAATAGCAAATAGTAAAATCCCTAAAGTGGCAATCCAGAAATGGGTATTGGCCAGCTTAGTCGAGTAGAGTTTGATATTATACATTTTGGGAATCATCCAGTAGAACATCCCAAAAATAATTCCCCCATTCCAACCCATGCCAGCAATATGAGTGTGAGCAATTGTCCAGTCAGTAAAGTGACTAATAGCATTCACATTCTTTAAGGCCATCATCGGTCCTTCGAAAGTTGCCATTCCGTAGGCAGTCAGAGCAATTACAATAAATTTCAAATCAGCCCTGTCGCGAACCTTATCCCAGGCTCCTCTTAGTGTCAAAAGTCCATTTATCATTCCTCCCCACGATGGTGCAATAAGCATGATGGAAAAAGTAACACCCAGAGCTTGTAGCCAATCAGGTAAGGCCTGATATAGAAGGTGATGAGGACCTGTCCACATATATAGAAATATGAGAGACCAAAAGTGAA
>JAGLDP010000127.1 GCA_023145515.1 Bacteroidales bacterium | reverse complement strand
ATCAGTTCAACAATAATTTCTGTGTTATCACCAGGCATAATCATCTGCTTATCTGCAGGCAGAGTAACTGTACCAGTTATATCAGTTGTTCTAAAATAAAACTGCGGTCTATATCCTGAAAAGAACGGTGAGTGTCGTCCACCCTCATCCTTGTTAAGAACGTAAACTGTACCATTAAATTTTAAATGCGGTGTAATTGATTTTGGCTTAGCCAGAACCTGACCTCTAATAACTTTATCTTTATCGATACCTCTAAGAAGTGTACCAACATTATCACCAGCCTGACCTTCATCAAGAAGCTTATTAAACATCTCAACACCAGTACATGTAGTAGTTGTTGTATCACGAATACCAACGATCTCCATAGGATCACCAATATGAATAACACCTCTTTCAATTCTACCAGTTACAACAGTTCCTCGACCTTCTATTGAAAAGATATCTTCAATAGGCATCAAGAAAGGTTTATCAATCTCACGAATAGGATCTGGGATGTACTCGTCCATAGCCTGGACCAACTCCATAATCTTCTTAGTCCATTCGCCATCAAGACTCTTTTCATCAAGAGCTTTAAGAGCAGAACCACGAATAACTGGAACGTTAGCACCATCAAACTCTTGCTTGGTTAATAATTCACGAACTTCTTCTTCTACCAAGTCAACAAGTTCAGGGTCATCAACCATATCTACTTTGTTGATAAAGACGATAATCTTAGGTACACCAACTTGGCGAGCTAAGAGAATGTGCTCACGAGTCTGAGGCATAAGACCATCAGTCGCAGCGACCACAATAATAGCGCCATCCATCTGGGCAGCACCAGTAATCATATTCTTAATATAGTCGGCGTGACCAGGAGCATCGATGTGAGCATAGTGACGCTTAGGTGTACTGTACTCAGAGTGGTGAAGAGCAATGGTAATTCCACGAGCTTTTTCCTCAGGAGCATTGTCAATACCATCAACGCCTTCTACACGAGCGGTATAGCCCTGATCAGCGGCCATGCTCAAAGTATGCAAAATTGCGGCGGTAAGAGTGGTTTTGCCGTGGTCAACGTGAGCTATTATTGCAATGTTTCTGATACTTAGCATGATTATCTATTAAAATTGAGGCCGCAAAGGTAGTATAATTCTGTGATTCGGGGATTCATCGATTCAGTTTCTCAATCGCTTGAGTACATCAATTGGAGTAAAAATGTTTTCTGTTTTTTTGTGAGGTTCGGATTTTTGCTCTAGCTCCTTTACAAAAAGCATTGTGAGAATCTTTCGCGGGTTTTTGCCTGGTAACAGTTCAGCCTTGGTTCGTAGTTCATTTAGCAGGTGATCGGGATTCTTGATTGTGCTCCATTTGCATTCACCGACGAGAAGGTATTTTTTATCCAGGGATTCACAGACCAGGTCCAATTCCATTTTATCTCCGTTGATATTTGTTCCCCACCATCTGGCTGCTGCATTGAATTCGATCCCATTAACAGGTTCGAATGGGATACAGTTACGACACATATTTTCCCATTCAGCTGCAACATAATGGTTCAATTTGGGTGAAATTGATCGATAAACCTGATTCGTAAGTCCTAACTCAAGCCTGGATAAATTTGACTCGACGAAAGTGAAGTAGAAATTGATGAATGGATCAGAGATTTTGTACAGACTTTTTTTGCCGGATCTTGGAGAACTGCCATAAGGAGTTTCCCGTTTCAGATATCCCAGTTGAATCAGCTTATCAAGTGGCCGGGTAATATGTGTGGCAGGTTTGCCCAGTCGTGCTGCAATTTCTGATAATTTGTGAATCCCTCTTCCCACTAAAGTCAAAATTGAAAAGGCCTGAACAGATTCTCGCATATCGTCTGCTAGCAATCTTAATGGTTCTTCATGGAGTACCCCCAGACGGTCAAGAACATGGTTCTTTATGGCACTTTCAAATGAACCCTCCTGAGCCCTGAGCTCCCAATACCTTGGGATCCCTCCCCAAACTGAGAATTCTTGTACAGCTTCAAGCGGATTACAATGAATAGCTTCCTGGATCCATCCCTGAGGCAGAGGATTGATTTTTAAAATCTGATTTGCACGGCCATACAGAGGAGCGCTGCTGTCGAGAACCAATCCTTGCATCATTTGCTGAGATGATCCGCACAGAACCAAATGATATGAACGGTCAGTCGGCTCATCAACAATCTTTTGGATTAAGGATGGCAGTTCAGGAGATTTCTTTACCAGATATGGAAATTCATCAATGCATATTGTAAGAGGCTTTCTCAATGAGTTTCTGAGATTTGAGAATAGTGTCTCCCAGTTCGGATAAATAACGTCGCTAAAGCCTGTAATTTGCTCAGCAATAGCTTCTGCAAATTGTTCTCTTTGCAAAATAGCGTCAGCAAGATGCGCCAAAAAATAAATATCACCCTCTTTCAATACCTGCCTGATCAGGGTGGATTTGCCAATCCTTCGTCGACCGTAAACCACAACTAATTGAGCATCACTGCTGCTAAGAGAGGTATTTAGCCTTTGCTTCTCATTTTCTCTATTCAAAAAGACCATGCTGATTAAATTATGTTTCACAAACATAATGTTTTAAAAGCATAATATGAAATATTGGAGGATCTGTGACTCGGGACTCGGGACGTGGGGACTCGGGGACTCGGGGACATAATCTTATTTCTTAGCCTTAATTTCTATTTTCTACTTTCTATTTTCTTTTGATTATAATTCAAGCATTACAAATTCTCGAAAATTCTCTCTATTGATTCCTTTTTTTATTCCATTTAAATTCATACGCAAAGAATTTTCCATTCACTTCTTCCACATAGTCAATTTCCTGCTGTTGCGTTGTTCTCCAAAAATAATAGTTACGCAAATCTTTATTGAGACTAATTTGCTTAACTCTTTCACTAACCATAAAGTTCTCCCACAAAATGCCAACATCCTGCCGAATAGCTAGGGGTTGAAGTTGTCCGATCACTGCATTGCGAATTCCGTTATCGTAGAAATACACCTTATTTTTTGCCTTACACCATTCTCTCCAGGATACCGGCCAAATATTAAAAGTCCATTTTCTGCCTGTTAATGGTTCATTAACCTTGCTGAACAGATCAAATGAAGAAGAGCCACTCATTATTAGCTGCACATCCTTAAACTTATCTATCAGGATTTTAGATGTTAATCCAATATTAGGTATCCGTTGTGCTTCATCAATAAACACAATCTTTTTTCCTCCAATAATCTGCTTTATTTGTTGAGTATTTGGTCTGTTTAACAAATCCTGAATTGTAATATCATCTCCATCTAAAGTCAAGAGCTGGTCGTGGTATTTCTGCCGATTGTGTTCTTGTAATCATTCGTTTTGATTTTTACCAAAGACACGAAATTAGGATTGAATTCCCGAAATATTATGATATTACAGGAATTGGTTCCGTGATTCGGTGATTCGGTGATTCAGGGGAGCATTAATCTCATTCCCTGGCCATCTCTTGAGGAAGCAAATCAATAAAGTAGAAAATCTGTCTGGTGAATATGCAAATGGGTACTGAATAATTGGTAATCCATACATTAGATTTTTATTTGTTGCGGGAATTAATGAGTTTTGAACTACCTATTAAAACTAAAGTAATGAAGAAAACCGCAATAATCCTTCTCAATATTGGTCTTTGGTTAGTCGTATATTCATTGTTCTATCATAAGAATGTTAACGAGATGGTAGCCGCAGGCAATGATTTTAGTGCATTCCCTCTGCTGAATCTTTTGAATCCTCTATTAATGACCTTCGGGTATTCACTTCCCTTTTATTTTGGATACTTTACTATTCCATATTTTATACATAGAGAAAAATGGGTAAAGATTTTTATTCTGGTCTCCACCATTGCATTCTTCTTTACTTTTGGGCTTGGATTTTTTTACCACGGCAGCACTACAAATATTCTTGTTGGTATTATTTTTATGCTTTCTTCTTTATGTTTATTTACGATCCTAGGTGTCGGTTTTCGGAGCCTTTTTGGTTGGATAGATCAGAAACGTCGAACAGAAAAGCTCGAATTACAAAATAACCGCAGCGAATTGGCACTGTTACGATCTCAATTGAACCCACATCTGTTGTTCAATACACTACATGCTATTGATCGTTTGATATTTGATAATCAGAAGGCTGCATCCGGATCACTAATCAAGCTTTCAGATATTATGCGGTATATGCTGCGTGAAGCCAAAGAAGATTTGGTTCCTGTATCAAAAGAACTTAGCTATATCGAAAACTATTTAGATTTGGAAGGTATTCGATTTAAGAATCCCAAATTCTTAAAGTATTCTACAGATGGTGATTTCTCTCAAATGAAAATTGCTCCTATGCTGTTTATTCCCTTCATTGAAAATGCTTTCAAGCATGGAATAGATTCAAACTGTGAAGAGGGGGTTTCTATCGTGATAAAACGGATTGGCGGGAGCATTAGTTTTAGTTGTCGGAATAGCATTCAAAAATCTATTACCGAAAAAGATCAAACTTCCGGAATCGGACTGAATACAGTAAAAAAAAGGTTGGCAATGATATATCCTCATTCTCATCATTTAGAGATTAAGCAAGATTCAGCTTACTTTATGGTAGAATTAGAAATCAGACTGCATGAAGATTAACTGCATTGCTATAGAAGACGAGCCCATTGCCTTAGAGAAAATTCAGGATTTTATTGAGCAGGTAGACTTCCTTAATTTACTCAAGGGTTTTGACAACGCTATACATGCAATAAGCTTTCTGAAAGATCATTCTGTTGATCTAATTTTCTTGGATATCAGGATGAAGAATTTGTCAGGGATTGAGTTTCTTGAATCCATAAGAAATCCACCTAAGGTTATAATTACAACGGCCTATGATGAATACGCTCTGAAAGGATACGAACTGGAAGTATGTGATTACTTGCTCAAGCCATTCCCTTTTGATCGCTTTTTAAAGTCCGTAGAAAAAGCCTATAATGAGATATTAAAAGAGTCTGAAAAAAGGAGTGATGATTATATATTTCTGAAAACCGAGAACCGAATTGAGAAGGTATCCCTGAATTCAATTCTGTTTATCCGCGGCATGAGTAATTATCTGCAATTCCAGCTTAGCGACAGGCAGGTAATGAGCATAATGACTTTCAAGAAGCTTATGGAAATTCTGCCAAAAATGGAATTTGCACGGGTTCACAATTCTTTTGTTGTAGCAATCAGGCACATTAAACATATTGAAAAAAACAGGATCAAAATAGGGAGTGAGTTAATACCTGTATCTGAAGGCTACCGTGACGAGTTCTTCAAGCTTCTGGGTAGTAAGTAGATATTCTAGACAAATTTATTTCATGACAAGGCAACTTAATCCTATTTCCTTTTTCCGTACCTTTGCACTGTATGTCAACAACCTGGATACATACTCTACGCAAAAATCATCAGCGCTTATTCGAGTGCTTGATTTCATAGTGACGCAATAACTCGGTGATTCGGTGATTCGGTGATTCCGTGATTCCGTGATTCCGTTTCTTCAATGACTTGTCATCCCGGACTTGATCCGGGACCAATCGTAGTACCACCACATAAAGTTAAAGGTCAAAAAGTCGAAAGTCAAAAAGTTGAATAATGAATACCCAAAATAACTCTCCTGAGCTCTCCTGCCTTCCTGAACGTCAGGCTAATGCCGAAGGTAATTTCTATAAAACTAACCCCGATGCTATTGGTCCGGGAATGAATTTACGTATTCAGCGGCTTCGAAAATTGAGTTTTGAAGCTGAACCATCAATTTCTATTGAGCGTGCTCTGCACCAAACTGCGTTTTACAAGAAAAACAACGGTAAATATTCTGTGCCGGTAATGCGTGCTTTGCAGTTTCTTGATCATTGTGAGAAGAAGACTCTGTATATTGGTGATGATGAGCTGATTGTGGGAGAACGCGGACCAAAACCCAAGGCGGTTCCTACTTTCCCTGAGCTTACCTGTCATTCTGTTGAAGATTTTCAGGTTCTGAATACCCGTGATCAGCAACGCTACTTGGTGGCCGAGGAGGATATGGAAACTTATGCAAAAGAAGTTATCCCGTACTGGGAGGGCAGAACGATGCGTGAGCGTATCTTTAATCATGTGCCAGAGGAGTGGAGTAGGGCATACGAGGCCGGGGTTTTTACTGAGTTTATGGAGCAACGTGCTCCCGGACATACAGTTCTGGATGGCAAGTTGTACCGCAAGGGAATGCTGGATTTCAAGGCTGATATAAAAGTCCACCTGGATTCTCTCGATTATATGAATGATGCTGAGGCAACCGATAAGGCAGAGCAACTTAAGGCTATGGATATAGCTTGCGATGCATCAATTGTTTTTGCTGAGCGACATGCAGAGTTGGCTGAGGAAATGGCGACTACTGAGAAAAATGATACCCGTAAAGCAGAGCTGCTGAAAATTGCTGAGGTTTGTCGTTGGGTACCAGCCAATGCCCCTCGTACTTTTCATGAAGCTATTCAAATGTATTGGTTTGTCCACCTGGGAACCATAACCGAGCTGAATGGTTGGGATGCGATGAATCCCGGACATTTTGACCAGCACCTGACTCCATTTTTTGAGAGGGAAATTGCTGCCGGGACTTTGAATCGAGATGAAGGAAAGGAATTACTATCCTGTTTCTGGATCAAAGTAAATAATCATCCGGCTCCTCCAAAGGT
>JAGLDP010000126.1 GCA_023145515.1 Bacteroidales bacterium | reverse complement strand
AAAGCTTATCAAATGTTATTATTAGGTAACTGTTTAGCAGGGTATTTATTTTGTAATAAAATTGTACCCATTAAAGGTATCACATAATTCGGAATAGACATTCTTGTCATGCTTTCTGGCTGTTGAAACGAAGCCTTCTATTCGGGTATAAATTTCTGCTCCCGTGAACGTGCGAAAACAATTGGAGATTTTCTGTTTCACCTTCGCTGGTCTGATATCTCTTTCAGCCAAGTTATTTGTGAAAGGGACTTCCTCGTTGAAGGCAAATGCCAAAACTGCTTTTTCTTCCCTGATCAGACGTTCTACCAGGTTTCTTCCTTTTGTTCGCTTGTACCGACCTCTTCTTCCTGGTGTTTTCTTCGGAGGGGGCTCCTGTTCATCACCAAGAGAACAGAAGTACCTGAATTTCTTTACAATTGGTCTTCGACGGTTTACCCGTTCTAAATGAGACATCTCATTAAGATTCAGTAAGAACCTTTGCATAATACGAGCCCATTCGCTTTGCTCATTTTCTATCAAGCCCTCAAGTTCTCTGACTATATGGGCTCCGCACAGAGCATGCTTGGTTTTATCAAACCCAAAATAGCTACTCCAGCAATCATGAACAAGCCAACCGGTCAATCGGTCCAATATAGATTTGTCACTTGTCAAGGCTTTACCCCCTCGTTTCTCATGTACAAAAAGATAGGTGTCAAGCAGTGTAGTTGCTGTATGGAGCCAGTGAAGTTTTCCGGCAACTCTTAGCCCTGTTTCATCAGCATGAACCACTTGGCTTTCTGCCACTCTTGTCTTTATGATCTCTTCGCTTTGCTCAAGTTTATTGTAGCACTGTCGGGTGGCTGAATAGATGGTTGACTCGTTGATGGAATAGCCAAATAAATCACCAAACAATAATTGTATCTTCTTGAATGGAAGTTTAAACTGAACGTTCAGCAATGACACATAGGCTTTCACGCTGTTTCCATATTGGACAGGGGCATTAACGCCATCAGGTGCATGTCCTTTATGAACCATACCACACTCCGGACATTTGGCCTTATATATTTGATATTCCGTAATCTCTAACTTAGGCTTGGGGATGTTAAAAACCTGACGTGTTTCAGACAAAACCAATTCATCTTCGATAAAGATATGCCCGCAACCACAGTGATCAGGATCGCAGTAAATAGTTTTATCAGGATTTTCTACTTGTAGTAATGTACGACCCTTATGCCCCTCTTGGCCACCTTGCTTTCCTTTTTTCTCTTTGGATAGTGCCGGCTTCTTTCTGTATCCATCACTCGAGGGTGGCTTGCTGCTATTATTACTATTGCTGTTGAGGCGTGATTCAAGTTCTAATATTTTCTCTCTTAATTCTTTGTTTTCCTTCTGGAGGAGAGTATTTAATTGTCGGAAGAATTTAAGCTCCTCATTATTTTGTTCCAGCTGCTGCACCCGCGAGGCTAATGTCTCAACCTTTCTAGTCAGATCCTCTATGAGCTTATCTTTATCCAAACTATTTTGCTTTTATCAAAAGTAGTTCGAAATGACATTGTAAATCAAATTATTAGAGCTGTTTTTATGAAGAAAAATAAGATGAAATTGTCAACAACTACCGAATATTTTGTATTTTGAAATCGACCCGGCACAAGCGGTTTATGAGCTGTTGAAAACTGAAGAAATAATTGAATTTTAATTACCACCTAAACAGTTACATTCCTTCTTACTATTCATTCAAAAAGCTCAAAAATAATAATCTAATTTTATATGTCTGAGTAAATATATTAATAATTACTTTCTTCTCTATCAGTCCAAACATTCACATTATTTAACATAATTCACATGTAACGATTTGCTATAACAGGAGTCTTAATAGTGAAAACAAATTTATAATAGGAGGAAATAACAATGAATAACTTTACTACAAAAATTAGCATCCTGATCGTCATCCTGGCTATCACTATCGGAAACCAGGCGAAAGCAGAAAAGAATATATCTAGTCCTGAAAAAAATGGGACTATACACTTAATAATTCATACTCCACTTTCTGAATTCATTTTAGAGATTGTTGAACGCTTCAAGGAATATCAAGGAGATCAATTAGAAGACTGGATGTTTGCTGATCTGCTTATTGAGGAAGAAATGGAAGAAATAGAGCATTGGATGTTTGAAGAATTATTTCCAGAACAGGAAGAATTAGTTCTGGAAGACTGGATGTTTGACACTGAGTATTATAATAACTAAAGAGTACTACACTCAGGCCAGACAAAATCCCTATATTGCTTCTTTAAGCTTTGATTTATGCGCCAGGCTATATTGCTCAAACCCGGTAAATTGGAAATCAGGCAGGTTCCTGATTTATTGTCTGAAAACCTAAAGCCGGAGGAAGTGTTAATTCGGATCATGAGGATTGGAGTTTGTGGTAGCGATATCCATGTTTATCATGGCCAACATCCTGCTACCCCATACCCTGTGGTGCAGGGACATGAATACTCAGCTATAGTTGAAGCTGTGGGTAGTCATGTGAAGAATATCAAAACAGGCATGAAGGTTACTGCTCGTCCACAGTTGGTTTGCGGTGCCTGTGGCCCTTGTTTACGAGGACAATACAATGCATGTCAGAATCTTAAAGTACAGGGTTTTCAAGCCCCCGGCGTTGCACAAGACCTCTTTGTCGTTACTGAAGACCGTGTTGTAATATTGGATAATTCCATGAGCTTTGAGCAAGGAGCCATGGTTGAACCTGCTGCAGTTGGAGCACATTCTACACGTCGGGCAAGTAATCTTAAGGGAAAAAATGTTATCGTTTCAGGAGCCGGAACAATCGGCAACCTGGTGGCCCAATTCGCCAAAACAAGAGGAGCAAAAACAGTTATCATTACTGATGTCAGCGAGTTCAGACTTGAGAAAGCCCGTGAATGCAATATCGAGAATACTATCAATGTCTCAAAGGAATCTTTTGAAGATGGAGTAGGCAGGATATTGGGATCAGAAGGATTTCAAACCGGGTTTGAGGCTGCCGGAGTACAAGACTCTCTTGATGTTTTAATTAAAAACATAGAAAAAGGTGGAGAAGTGATCATTCTTGGGGTATATGCACTGAATCCAACAATTAACATGTTCTATCTGGGCGAGCATGAGCTAAATGTAATTGGCTCAATGATGTACAAACATGAGGATTATGAAGAAGCGGCCAATCTTATCGCAACGCGTAAGATTCTTAGTCAATCATTAATCAGCCGGCATTTCAAATTTGAAGAATACAATGATGCGTACAAGTATATCAACAACAAAGGCGATCGGATAATGAAAGTAATGATAGATGTAAATGACTGAGCGAGAATCTAAATACCAGATGGCAGGGATTGGCGAGCTGTTGTGGGATATCCTGCCGGATGGTAGGAAGCTAGGCGGGTCGCCCATGAATGTTGCCTATCATTGTCAGGCAGCCGGAATAAAATCAGCAGTAGTTAGTGCGATAGGGAACGACAAGTTAGGCTCAGAAATTCTTGAACAGGTTCAGGAAAAAGAAATTACAAGAGATTTTATTCAGATATATGATAATAGTCCTACCGGCACTGTTTCTGTAAAGCTAAATCAGGGGATTCCCGATTTTACAATTCATCCGGATGTAGCATGGGATGAAATTCAATGGAACAAGAAGTTAGAGGAACTAGCAAGATCAATTGACGCCGTAGCTTTTGGCAGTTTGAGTCAAAGAAATTCAGTGTCGCGACAAACAATCCAGAACTTTCTAAAAAGCATGAAACCTGATAGTCTGAGAGTCTTCGATATCAATCTGAGACAACAATTCCATTCAAAAGAACTGCTGAAAGAAACACTGGAATTATCTAATATTCTCAAGATAAACAACGAAGAGCTACCAGTGCTCGCAAAATATTTAAATCTAAAAGGAACTGTAAACGAACAGCTCCATGCACTCATAAATTGCTATTCATTAAAATTAGTAGCTTATACCATGGGCTCTGAAGGTAGTTGGCTGCTTTCAAAAGATTCTTTCTCCGACATGCAGGCTCCAAAGGTAAAGATAGCTGATACTGTTGGAGCAGGGGATGCTTTTACAGGAGTATTGATAGCCGGATTGCTAAAAGGAAAACCGATGAAGATAATACACCAAGAAGCAAGTTCTGTTGCGGGGTGGGTTTGCAGTAAGGCCGGGGCAATGCCCGGGTATAGAACATAGAACATAGAACATAGAAAAAAATGAAATCCTTTACATATCATCAAACAACAAAAATAATCTTCGGAAAAGGAAAAATCGAAGAACTACCAGAGATTGCCAAAGCATTTGGTAAAAAAGTACTTTTGGTAAGCACACCAGCTACCACTCCGGCTTTAGAGGCTCAGTATGACAGGGTTAAAAAGCTATTATCTGACAAAGGATTAGAGCTTTTTCATTTTGATGGTGTTGTACCTAATCCTACAGTGGACTCGATTAGTGCAGGTGCAAAAATGGCACGTGAAGCTGGTGTTGAACTAGTAATTGGTTTAGGGGGTGGATCAAGTATGGATTCTGCTAAGGCAATTTCTGTTGAAGCTACCCATCCGGGATCCAGCTGGGATTATCTGTTTTACAAGAATCAGCCTGATCCTGAAAAACTACTACCAGTTATCGCAGTTTCTACAACCTCAGGAACCGGATCGCAGGTAACTCAAGTAGCAGTAATCACGAATCCCGAGCTACGAGATAAATCTGCCCTATACAACAATATCCTTTATCCTCAGGTTTGCATAGTTGATCCTGAGCTAATGGTGAGCGTCTCGAAGTTCGTAACTGCATGTACCGGTTTTGATGTTTTTTGTCACGCATTTGAGAGCCTGATTCATCCTGCCAATAGTGCATACGTTAACATGATGGCAATGCAAGCCATCGGACTGGTAGTAGAAAATCTACCCAGACTGGTCAATAATCTGGAAACTGTCAGACTTCGTGAGAAAATGGCCTGGGCCGACATCCTGGCCGGACTATGTATTGCGAATGCAGGCGTTACTCTGCCTCATGGCATGGGGATGGCAATTGGGGGTATGTATCCGCACGTAGCACATGGAGAAGCATTGGCCATAATATATCCGGCCTTTGCAGAGTTCACTCAATCATCTGAAGTAAATAAATTTGCTCAACTGGCACGCATCCTTAATCCAAAATTGAACAGACTCTCAGATGAAGATGCCGCAGCGCAATCACCATTTGAAATAACAAAATTTATTGAAAAAATCGGGTTAAACAAAAGTCTTAAAGACGTAATGGTACCTGAGAATGAGCTGGAGAAACTGGCTGAACAATGCATGGTATTGCCTGATTACAAGAATAATCCAAGAGTTGCCAGCAAAGAAGAGATGTTGGAGCTAGTAATAAAATGCACCCATTAAAGGTATCACGAGCTCTGATCTGCAGAACTTGAATATCTCATGGGTAAGTTGATTTCAAAATGGGAGCCTTCTCCCAACGCTGATGTCAGCTTAATTTTCCCCTGAATCAAATTAGTGTTAGCTTGTGTGATAGCCAATCCTAATCCAACACCTTTGTTAGGCGTTTTTTGATCTATGTTAACCTGAGTAAATCTATTGAAAATGGTTTTTTGATCTTCTTCAGAGATCCCTATACCTGTATCATATACGTAAAAGCAAATAGAATCTTTATGTTCACGCTTATACCCGATTTTAACCTGACCCTTAGGAGTGTATTTAACAGCGTTTTGTGATAAATTTACAATTATCTGTATCAGTTTAGTATAGTCTGTAAAAATTTCGGAATCTGATTCTTTGGGATATTCAGATAAAATCTCAATTCCATTAGGATTCATTTCTATTGATCCAAATAAATCTAAAACTTCACCTATAACCTTGGAGGGTTTAAAAAACGTAGGACTTATTTCTACACTTCCAGATTCAATTTTAGAAATATCAATAATATCATTGATAATTTGAAGAAGCCTTATACTATTAGAATGAATAATAGATAGATACTTATGGCTTTGTTCTTTTTCAATCTCATCATCAGATAATATTTCTGTAAAGCCAAGAATACTATTCATTGGTGTACGAATCTCATGCGACATGTTGGCTAGAAAGGCCGATTTTAGTTGGTCGCTTTTTTCTGCTTCTGATTTTGCATCAATTAACTGTTCATTCATTTCCTGCAACCTTCTTGTACGCTCCTCAACACGATCTTCTAATGAAGAGTTAATAGCCTCTGTCTTTCTTTTCTCTTGCTCCAAAGTTCTGCGTAAAAGAAACTCTTTTCGCAATAACTTTTCATGGAAATAGGAAGATAGAATTCCAATAAATAATGCTCCAACCATGAAAAAAGAATTGTTAACTTTTGTTAGGTTATCGACATCTAAGCATACCTGGACTATTTCGAAACCTGCAAAAAGAATTATACCTATCAAAAAACCATATACAAACCTCAGCCTTAAGAAAGTGAAGGAAAACATTAGAACTAAGATTACCCCAACGTAGTAGGTATTCTGAACCTCCACAGGGGTAACCCAAATCATCCAAAGAATTGAATATCCGCCAACAATTGAAACTAAACTCAAAAATAACTGTCCCAGACGTAGAAAAATTGGGAAATAGCTTATTGCAAAGACGATAAGGGAAAATGGGATAACAATTAGAAACCGAATAGCCCAAAAATATTTGTACAAATGGGGAACAGTATAGAAATCAAGGATGGCAAACCCTGCAAACAACAAAACACAAAGAATGATCGCAAACCTGATGTTTTTGATTGACGATTGAATGGAATCTCTGTTGAAACTACTAATAAGTTCCTTAGGAATTCGATTTGATGGTCTGAAAAAAAGCCCGTGCAAATCCATAATATTTCAAAATCTTGCTGGTAATATTACACAATTTTGTTAGTCGGGTTCTATTCGTGTTGAACTTTTTGACCAGTGGATACAATCAAAGCTCCTCGCAACCTAATATCATTTGAGGAAGCACCAATCATTATCCTGAACTCACCCGGTTCTACAATGCGGTTCATGTCAATGTCTAACATAGTTAACAGCTTAGGTGTTATTTCAAAAGACAGCTCTTTTGTTTCTCCTTTCTTCAGATGAATCCGTTGAAATCCTTTTAGTTCCAAAACCGGACGAGCAACTGAAGCAAACAGATCTTTAATATACAATTGAACCACCTCATCTCCATCATAATCACCTGTATTGCTTAGTTTGAAATGAACGATTGTGCTTTCGCTGGCAGCAATCTCAGATCTTTCAATTTTCAAATCACTGTATTTAAAACTGGTATAACTCAATCCAAATCCAAATGGGAATAAAGGTTTACCTGTAAGATTAATATAGTCGTCTCCTCTTCCTGTTGGTTTATGATTGTAATACAAGGGCAGTTGTGCTTCATGTATCGGAAAAGTAACAGGCAGTCGGCCGGCAGGATTGTAATCTCCAAATAATACATCTGCCACTGCATTTCCACCTTCATCTCCAGGATACCATACATCAATAATTGCAGGGACATCATCTATCCAGTTTGTCATTGTAATGGCGCTTCCGCCCACTAATACAACTACCAGAGGTTTTCCGGTTTCTGCTACCTTTTTTATTAATTCTTCCTGATGACCGGGAAGCGACAAAAATGCTCTGTCTCTGAACTCACCCTCTTCAATACCAACGGCAACAAGAGCCACATCACTCTTTTTAGCAATTTCCACAGCATTCTGAATTTCATTTTTCCATTGCTGCTCAACTCCCATATTCCACACCAGGTTCAAGCAAACATTACCTACAGTTTCATAAAATTCAACCTTGATATCATAAGTTTTGCCTTTTTCAAAATAGTAATCATATGTAATCTGTCGGTTTGTCTGCTTTTTCCAGTTATCAATAATCAATTCATTGTTCAGATAAAGCCTGTAACCATCATCACCCTTCAAGCCAATATCAAAATTGCCTGTAGCTGAAGCTTTTAATATGCCTGTCCACCGTGCTGAATACCAATCATAATTAATCTTTTCCTGACTTGGAGAAAAGAGTGTCCAACGAAAATTAATCTGAGTATCAACTCTTGATAATGCAGGTTCACCTTCCATATTTGTATTGTTGAAATACTCACCTAATAATCCTGATTCTTTCTTCTCACCCTTGTAGCAATATAGATTTTCAGCAGGAATAATCACAAAATCCTCAGCATCTCTTCCGCAACCCGGAGAATAATTAACCTGATACGATTCGCCCATTTTATTTTTAATTCCTTCCAGGATACTAACAGGATAATTACCCGGACCAGAATAGCCTCCAAGTCGGGCCTCATCAGCATCTACACCAATTACAGCAATGGATTTAATAGTTTTGCTGAAAGGAAGGGTATTGTTTGTATTTTTCAGCAAAACAATAGATTCCTGAGCAGATTTCTTCGCCAATTCTCTGTGCTTCTTGCTTCCATTCCAAATATCAGCCTCTTTAACATCGATGTATGGATTATCAAATAAGCCCAATTTGAATTTTGCCCGCAACACCCTGCGAACTGCCTCATCAATAGCTACTTCATCGATCATCCCTTTCTCAAAAGCTTCAAAAAACAAGGGATAATGGTCGTATGATGTTTGAAAAATTACATCCAGACCATTCTCTATAGCTTGTTCAGTAGACTCAGCATAGTCTTTTGCTGTAAAATGCAACACATTTGCGCCACCTGTTGCTCCGGCATCTGAGATAACAAAACCGTCAAAGCCCCATTCTTCTTTCAGCTTTTTATTCAGTAGCCAATCGCTTGCTGTGCATTGTCTTCCATCTAATGAGTTGTAGGAAGTCATTACCGACCATGCTTTTGCTTTTTGGAAACACGCTTTATATGCTGGAAAATAAATCTCTTCAAGAATTCTTTCGTTAAAATGAATCGGATAACTATCGCGTCCGCCGTCACCAACATTAGCTACAAAATGCTTTGGCGTAGTAACTACTCCAAGCTGTTCAAACTTAGAGATGAATGAAAGAGCCATTTGAGTAGTAAGAAATGGGTCTTCGCCATAGGTTTCTTCTGTTCTTCCCCAGCGCACATCTCTTGCTATATTCAATACTGGTGATAAAATTTGCCTGATGCCACGGGTTTTTGTTTCCATGGCAATAGCATGAGCTACATCTCCCATGAGAGTTGTATCCCAGGTAGCAGCCAAGCCAATAGACTGAGGATATGCTGTTGCTCCTTTTCTGACTAAACCATGAAGAGCCTCATCAAACGGAATGATAGGAATTCCTAATCGGGTTTCTTCGATAAAATATTTTTGAATGTCATTTATAAGTTCCGCTGTTTCTTTTGCAGTTCCATCATCTGAATAATCAAGTAATTGCTCAGCTTCATTTCCAGATTTGGCTTTTGTTTTAACCTGGAAACCAAATATTCCGTTTTTATACTTTTCTTTTCCGCCTGTCAAATCTCCCGGCAACATGAATAATTGCCAGAACTTCTCTTCCAAAGTCATTTTAGAAAGCAGATCGTCGACTCTTTCTTCAGTAGGCAGTTCTGGATTCTTATAGTCTGATCTATCTTGCTTACTACATGAGATCACAGAGAGAATAATCCCTACAATCAGTATTGCATTTGCTGTGCTTTTCATTTCTTTCATTTATCAAATTATCTCAATTTTCTCTAAACACTTTTCTTCCACAAGCCTTCCATTTCCTCTAATGTTTTTCCTTTTGTTTCAGGAATCATCTTCCAAACGAAAATGGCAGACAGAATACTCATAACGCCATAGAAAAGATAGGTTAACCCACCACTAAAGTCCATCATTGCAGGGTAAGAAGATGATATGAGATAATTAGATATCCATTGAGCAGCCACAGCTATAGCGATAGCCCTACCTCGTATTTTATTAGGAAAGATTTCACCTATTAACACCCAGCATATTGGTCCCCATGACATCATAAATGAAGCGGTATAAATGATAATAAACACCAGAGTTGCAGTACCTATGACATTGAAGAACGATAGCATGCTGATAGATATCATGCCAATTGCCATACCAGCTGAGCCAATAATAAGTAAAGGTTTTCTACCCCATTTATCAACGGTAAGAATAGCAATAACTGTGAACACTACATTGACGAGTCCCATAACGACAGTTTGCATCATTGAAGCATCTTTTGCCGCACCCATACTCTCAAAAATTCTGGGAGCATAGTAAAGCGCCACATTTATTCCGACAAATTGTTGAAATACAGAAAGCAGGATTCCAATAATCAGCACCGTCTTTCCGTATGACAATAGCTTAGCTGATGATCTGGTAATACTTATTTGAATTGCAGCAATAATCTCCTGAGCTTTAGCAGTACCATTGATTTTGGTTAAGATATCCAAAGCCCTATCTGTTTTATTGTTCATGGCCAGATACCGCGGAGATTCTGGCACGAAGAATAGTAATGACCCAAATATCACTGCCGGGATAGCTTCTGAAAAGAACATGTACCTCCAACCGACTTCGTTTATCCATTCTATTGATCTTCCTTCTGCGATACCCCAGTTCACAAAATACACTATCAACATACCAAAGATAATCGCAAATTGGTTGAAGGATATTAAACGTCCCCGTATCTTCTCGGGAGCAATTTCGCTAATGTACATCGGACAAATAGCTGATGCCAGACCAACACCGATACCACCTACAATGCGGTAGAAATTGAACATATATAGCAAATTCATTGAAGGTTCGCCTTTAGTAAAGAAAAGAAACTCAGGATTACCTGAACCTAAGGCAGAAAGGAAGAATAAGCCTGCTGCCATGATCAGAGAGTTTCTTCTTCCGAATTTCAATGCAAACAGTCCGGAAATTGCACCTCCGATGATACATCCAAGAAGAGCACTTGAAACGGTAGCTCCATGAGCTAATGAGCCCAGATCTAATCCATTTATCAAATATTCCTGAATTGATTTCTCGGCACCTGAAATAACCGCCGTATCATATCCAAAAAGAAGCCCTCCAAGAGTGGCAACTATTGTAATAACATAGATGTATGAAGAATTCTTTTTTTTGCTCATAGAGATGTTTTATTATAGCTTAGTGCATCACCGAATCACAGAATCATTGATCCACCGAATAAAACGGATTCCTCTCTGGAAACTGTGCATCTACTTCCTCTTGCCAGGTATGTAATTTCTCAAGAAGTTCATTCCTCAAGTCAGGCATAGCTTCACTCAGATTATTATGTTCACCAATATCTTTTGACAGATCATACAATTCCGTACGTCCGTCTTCAAAGAATTCAATTAATTTATATTTCCCCTGGCGGATAGCAGCACCAGGCGTTCCACCTTGATTCCCATAATGTGGATAATGCCAAAATATCGTTTGGACTGATTCTCGAATTGGCCCATCACCGGCAATCGGCTCAACCAACAAATCAATCATACTAACACCGTCTAAATGTTGCTCAGGCTTCAGTGGCAATCCTGCCATTTCTAATATTGTAGGGTAGAAATTTGTACTGATTACCGGAACCACACACACAGTTCCAGGTTTTGTATGTCCGGGCCACTTAATCAACATTGGTTCACGAATTCCTCCTTCGTATAACCAACCTTTACCGGCCCTGAGTGGCAGATTGCTTGTTGGATGACCTTCGGAAGTAGAAAGGCCTCCGTTATCTGACATCATAAAAACTACAGTATTCTCATCTAAACCTGTCTCTTTCAGATGATTAAGAACCTTTCCGACAGCCAGGTCCATTGCCTCAACCATGCCTGCATACACCGGATGGTTTTGCACTTGCCTAACTTTCCTTGGAGGTTCATCGCCCCAGGTGTTAGAAGGATGGCTCAGGGCTTTATCCTCATACTTTGCTTTCAGATCATCACGGGTTAGAAGTGGAGTATGTACTGAATAAAAACTCAGATAAACCAGGAATGGCTCATCAGCGTGGTCATCAATAAAATTGACTGCTTCAGTTGCTAAACGGTCAGGGAGATGCTCACCTTCAGGACCATCAGACAAACGTGGGTTACCATAAGGTGAAAAGTACTTCTTGCCCCCATAAGGTCCTCCTCTTTCAATTCCTCCGGCATTTACATCAAATCCTTGATCTTCTGGCCAGAACCCTTCCGGACCAAGATGCCATTTACCAGCAAAAAATGTTGCATAACCTGCTTCTTTCAATGCCTCTGCCAGGGTAAGTTCCTCAAGTGCCATTTGTGGTTCATAACTGGCCGGCAGTAATGGTAAGCCAAGATAACGCTTGGGCTTTCGCTCCAAGACAGCCTCGGGTTGAATGGCTCCGAAATAATCGGTTGTATTGATACGGGCTGGATATTTGCCTGTCATTATTGAAGCTCTGGTAGGACTACAAACCGGACAAGCAGCATAGCCATCAGTAAATACAACGCCTTCAGCAGCCAATTGATCAAGATTGGGTGTCTCGTAAAAAGTTTCCGGATTATTAAATCCAACATCCATGTATCCAAGATCATCGACAAGGAAAAAAACGAAATTGGTTTGGTTCTCTGATTGAGAACAGCTAAGGATGCTCATAAGCAATACCAGTAAAACAAAAATCTTAGATAGTTCTTTTGTCATTTGTTATTTGTTATTCGTTATTCGTTATTCGTTTTAAGAAGAGCTCTGATAACTCCTTTCTCCATTCTTTTGCTACCTTCATTCCCCGAAATATGTTCAAAAATTAAGCAAATGAAAGCAAAGGACAAAACCCGACGAGAGTTTATTAAAAAAACAGCTATAGGAACTGCCGGAATAGCTATTGGCGGAATGGGAATGACGGCAAAAAGCTATGCCCGTATTATTGGAGCTAATGAGCAATTGAATTGTGCCGTAGTAGGAGTAAATAGCCGAGGTGGATCACATATTGCTGCTATTAGCAAGGATCCTAGGGCCATAGTCAGTCATATATGTGATGTGGATAGTTTGGTATTGGGCAAAGCTATTGGGAATGCCAGAAAATATGATTCTAAGAATCAGGCAAAACCAGTAAGCGATTTCAGAAAACTTGTTGAAATGAAGGATATAGATGTGATTACCATCGCTACTCCTGAACACTGGCATGCACCAATGGCTATCATGGGCGTGCAAAATGGTAAACATGTGTATCTCGAAAAACCTTCAAGTCATAATCTACACGAAAATGAATTATTAGTTAAAGCGCAGGAGAAGTATGGAAAGCTGGTTCAGATGGGTAATCAGCAAAGATCTGCTGTTACTTCAATTCAAGGAGTTCAAAAGATCAAGGAAGGTATCATTGGAGAACCATACCATGGAAGAGCCTGGTATGCGGCCACAAGAGGATCAATCGGAACTGGTAAGAAAGTAGCAGTGCCCTCTCATCTCGACTGGGATCTATGGCAAGGACCTGCACCACGTGAAGAGTACCGCGATAATCTGGTTCATTACAATTGGCACTGGTTTAGAAATTGGGGAACTGGTGAAGCCTTAAACAACGGACTACATGAATTGGATATTTGTCGCTGGGCTTTGGGATTAGGATATCCTAACCAGGTGCAGTCAACCGGAGGAAGATTCTTCCATCAAGACGATTGGGAATTCTTTGATCATCAGCATTTGGTTTACAAATACGATAATGGAAAAATGCTTTCGTGGGAGGGTAATAGCTGTAACGGACTGCAAGTGCTAGGCAGAGGACGAGGAGCTATGATTTACGGAACAAAAGGCTCAATTCTGCTTACCCGTAATGGACATATTTTATACGATCAGAAAGGAAAAGAAGTTGAAGTAGTGAATGAAAGAGAAGCTAGTGCCACAATGAATACTGTAGGAGCCGGAAATCTTGACACTCAGCATTTTGGAAACTTCTTTGATGGCATCCAAGGCAAAGCAAAGTTACATTCTCCTATTCAGGAAGGTGCGATAAGCGTAAACCTTGGTCATTATGCAAATATTGCTCAATTCACTGGTGAAACTCTCGATATCGACACAAAATCAGGCAAGATCATGGATAAGAAAATCATGAAAAAGTACTACGGGCGTGAGTATCAGCCTGGTTGGGAGCCAAAAGTATAGGGAAAACGTTATTTGTCTTCAGAAGAGCTCTGATAACTCCTTTCTGCATTCTACAATTCCCCTAGCCATTCCCATTCTGGAGTATTATATAGTTTATGATGCTCCAGAATGCGATTGGTCATCTCAATGATAACTAACTGCAAATCCGGATCATTATATAAATTATATAGTTCTTTGGGATCGTTTTTTCTATCAAACAACAGGTGCTCTCCAGTTCTGTGTAACAATAAGTAATAATCTGGTGTGAATAAACCGGCGCCTTTATGAAGGGCATGGTGAATTTGAGCCTCTTCTTTCCATTCTACATTTTCATCAGTTAGCAGTCTTGAGAAATCGCGGCCTTGAACCTCCTCGTTTGGCTCAATACCCAATAAGTTGAGAATGCCTGGCATAAAATCTACCATGCTGAATATGTGACTGTTGACTACCTCCTTATCTCCATCCGGAATTCTTACAATCATTGGCAAGCGGTAAGCTGTTTCGAAGAAGTGATTCTTATACAGCATTCCATGCTCTCCCATATATTCACCATGATCAGTAGTAAAAACGATCAGCGTTTTATCATACAGATCCAATTCTTTTAATTCATCGATAATCCTACCCATATTGTAATCCAATAATTTCACCGAGCCTGAGTACTTCGATTTTATACGCTGCAGTTTTGACTGGCTAAGTTTTTTATGGGACTTCACGATATCAGCATGCCATCCGGTTAAAGGGTCAATTCGCTGTGAATAACTATCAGGAATCGACATATCAGCAGGATCAAACATGCTGTTAAATGGTTCCCTTACTTCCCAAGGCTGATGAGGATCGGGATAACTAACCATATAGGCAAATTTCGTGTTTCTATTGGTCCGGATAAATTCAAGAGTCTTGTTGGTTAACCAATCTGTAGTATAACTCTTTTTGTCGCCTATCACCTTATAGGGATGAGCTTTGGGATTCTCCCCCTCCTGCTCAGTAATCTTTTTATAATGTCCGCTGTTAAACATAAACCTATTATCTGTCCAACCATATCCGTCTGGCTCCCAGCCTGGATGGCCCATTCCGCTTAAATGCCATTTTCCGGCATACCCAGTAGTATATCCTGCATCATTGAGCTGTGTAGCTAATGTAGGAATATCACTCATTATCATATCATTAGCATATACCCCATTACGAGGAGCATAACAACCTGTCATCATCAAAGCCCGTGAGGGTGAACAAACACCAGAATTAGTAAAGAAGTTAGTAAACAAGATTCCATCTTCAGCAAGAGCATCCAGATTAGGAGTTGTTAAAGGCCCTCGCAAATCATCAAGGCCATAAACCCCAACCGTCCATTGAGACTGTTGATCAGTGTGAAGAATCAATAAATTAAGCTTGCGCTGACCACAGCCAGCAAGAATAGAACCAACAAGAATTATCAACAAGAATCTTTTTAAAAGCATAGTCGAAATTAACAAAAGAAAGACGAATAACGAAAGACAAATACCTATAAATACCGAACCCGAATCCCCATAGTCTTTACTCCTTCTTCCACCGTAAACTTAAAATTATCAAACTTCGGTCTTCGAATCCCTCGATGAGTAAAGCCAGCGAAACCATATCCTTCTTTTGGCAACCCTATTATATTATTGTCCATATCCTCGTTGTCATTTTCATCATCTAAAAGAATAATCCCATATTCTCCCTTTGGCAAATGCATTGAGAGTGTGATGGAGCCATCATTAAGACTATCTTTTGAAAAACGTTTAATGATGCAAGGACAATCCTTCTTAAAACTCTCTGCATCTTTAAAAACTACTAGCTGAATAGAGCCCTTGGTAGTTTTCACATTCCTGATATTCAGCTTGACTGTTTGAGCTCCAAGATGTAGCACAAAGAGCAAAATGATGACCGTTAAAAGTGACTTCTTCATAAATTATCACTTTTCAAGCATATTAGGAGAGAAAGAGCCCTCATCCAGATCAGAACCAAGCTTAAAGCTCTCTGTCGTCAAAATAGATCTCCTCCCATTTTGCTCATTATGCATCTCCATATAAAAAGCAAAGTACTTACCATTGCTTTGTTTTTGGAACTCCTTAATTCTTTGTGTTTTGAATAACTCGTCTTCAAGATCATAGAACTCTACCTTATAACAAAGAGAATTCTCTTTATCAATCCAACTAATCTTTCTCATATACCCATTTTCATCTTCAAGATCTTCTGTTTTGCAACTTGATTGTATTTTCCAGCACTCGTGTCCGTCAAAAAGTTCATCTCCAAGCATCTCATAATCAAAATCATTCATATTTGGAAGACTCATATCTGCATTAGTGAACTCTGACCCCATGAAGTTCTTCCCCTTTTCACCACTAACAATCCTGCGAGTCTTCCTTAGAGCTGGCAGATGTATCCACATATCATCTGCTTTGTCATTATAATCAACAATCAGCATTGCAGTTCCTCTGACATCGGCCGGAGAAGTAAATTTCATTATCGTTTTGGTAATATCATCAAAGACTTGTGAGTATGTTTCTAGTTGCCTCACTCTCTCTCTACCTTTAGCATCCTGGATTTTTAGGGTAGCTTTCATTTCCATGCTCCCAAATCTCATAACATCTATTGCTTTATTACTGATTTCTTTGGCATTTTGAGCATTAAGGTTTAATCCCAGCGAAGAGACAAAAAGAATCAAGCATAGTAATCTGGTTTTCATATTGATGTGTTTTAAAGAGAACGAATCATTTAGAGAAAAAATGTGGCTTCCTGATAAAAACAATTGCAGGAATAAGCAATAACGAGCTTATTAAACATAATAACAGTGAGATAATAATCAGGAATGCAAAAGACCTGATAAGAGGAAATCCAGAGAAGAACAATACTGAAAATCCAAGGATTACAGCAAAAGCATTGATAGAGATGCCCCTGCCAATAGTTTTCAGACTAATCTGAATGGCATCTTTATAACTACTTCCCTTGCGGACTTCTGTTCTTAAGCGCCAGAACATATGAATCGTGTAATCTACACCAAGACCTATAGATATTGAGGATAATAAGGCAGTAACTATATCCAGCTCAATCCCCAACCAACCCATTAGTCCAAAAGTGCAAGTAATAGAAAACAACAGCGGCAATGCCCCTATCATACCCGCAGTGAAGCTCCTGAATATGAGCATTATAAGCAGCATAATGGCAACTAATGCAAAAAGCAATGAATACGACTGTCCTACCGCAATTGCTTCACAAAGTTCTTTTTCTATCAGACTATAACCAGCGATACCCGAAACATGAGGATCATCTTCAACTAGTCGGCTTATTTTATCAAGAATCAAATCAATATCAT
>JAGLDP010000125.1 GCA_023145515.1 Bacteroidales bacterium | reverse complement strand
ATTAACCAGATTATTTAAGTCGGCTTGAGATGCTACAGCCATACTGAAAACAATTATGAAATATAGTCCTAGTTGAAATGATTTTTCGATTCGATTTATTCTAGGGATAAAAGATGCTAGTATTCCTATTGTAGTGATATACAAGATTATAACAACTGTTTTTGCATCTTCAGGAACGATCGACATTAGTCCGTATCCTGATCCAAAAATCAGAATTGCTGTTCCAAATGCCCCCATTAATGGCACAAAGGTTTTACGTTTAAAAATTCCTTCAAACGAATCGAATTCAGCAATAGAATTGTCATTGTCTGACTTGAGGGAATCAGTCTTTTTAGTTTTTGGAAGAACCAGGTTCAGAGCTTTTTGACCGATGGTAATGATGAAAATAAACCAGATAAGGGATATTGCCATATCGTATGTATGAGTCATGATGTAGGTATTCTGGTTTACCTCGAGAGCTGTTTTAATTGCAGCCATATTTGGGGTTCCTCCTGTATAAACCCCTGTGAGTAGTCCGGCAACTTTCCATCCCTCATCCAATCCCGGGTTGAAAATAAAATATCCTGCAACAACCATTATCAGGATAGAGACAAAAGCCAATATCATTGATAGTAAAGTCTGTTTTGCATGTTTAATCCATTTCCTGAAATCAAGAGAAAAGAGGAGTAAAGGCAGAGCTAGCAGAATGGTTATGTCTGTGAGATCTCTGATTGCCATAGGTATTGTATCTCCTGGCATGGCATTTATGCTGTCAACAGCTATTTCAGGAATTAATCCACTAACTCTGAATAGAATACCGATGGCGTATGCCCAAATGATACTTCCAATCTTATTCATCCAGCTGTAACGCTGACACAAATAGATAATAAGAATTGGCAGAAGCAGAAAGCAAAGAACGATGACAAGGGGTGGTAGGCTCATAAGACAATAATATTTGTTTAACGCATATCATAAACAGTTACACCGGGGTGCTTGCTGGTATCAAATATAAAAAAGCGGTCATCAATCTGGATATTAGGGATGACATTTGAAATGTGAATTACGTATTTATTCCCATCTGATCCAAAATACGTTACATCGCGGATAAGTTTTTTTGCGTTATCCACAATAATGATGATTCTGGTATATTCTTCATTTTTAGTTTTTGGCAGCAGTTCAATAGTGTGAACAGAGCCTTTACTATTGATGGTCTTTAATTCAAAATCTTGTTGATACAGGGTGAAAATATTTATAGGGTTAAAGAAGTCACTTTCTTCCGGATCCAAAATAGTTGCTTCATTTAATTCTGCCGAATAATTCCACAAGCTATTTCCATCACACAAAGCCAGTACACCCATTACTGATAACCTGAATTTTTCTCCTTGCATTACCAGATTACCTTCAAAGGTATCTGAAATATCAGCTTCTTCATTAATAAGACTAAAGCTGAAATCAGCCTGTAGAGTTGTGTAGGCAAGTAATTGAGTAGAAACTTCATCAAGTATTGAACGAGATTTATCTTGACCCGAAGCGATCGTACTGAAGCCGATGCAAGTAAGAATAATTATTATAGATTGTGTTTTATTCATTCTCTTAGAGTTTAATTTGATCATTCAAAAACTTTTCAAGTGTATAGGTGTCCGGAAATAATACTTGTCTGGGTTTGCTACCGTCTGCAGAACCAACAATGCCAGCTTGGTGTAGCTGATCCATAATTCTACCGGCTCTATTATATCCTATTGAGAATTTTCTTTGAATAGAACTGGTTGATCCTTGTTGAGAGCTGACAACTAAACGGGCAGCATCATCAAAGAGATCATCAATTTTATCCATTGAAACAGAGCTTGTGTCTTCTCCACTTTCAATTTTTGGTTCAGGCAAAATCCAAGGGGTAGGGTAAGCTTTTTGCTCAAAGATATGCTTACATATTGCTTCTACTTCTGGAGTATCAATGAAAGCACATTGCAAGCGCTCAAGGTCGGCCCCTGCCGAAATCAGCATATCTCCTCGTCCTACCAGATGGTTAGCTCCGGGACTATCAAGAATTGTTCTTGAATCGATCATGGATGAAACTCTAAATGCTATTCTACCTGGGAAGTTTGCTTTGATTGTACCTGTGATAATATTTGTTGATGGTCGTTGTGTGGCAATAACCATATGAATACCAACAGCTCTGGCCAATTGAGCAATACGTGTGATTGGGAGTTCTACCTCTTTACCTGCAGTTAAAATCAGATCTGCAAATTCATCAATTACAACAACTATATAGGGCAGATAACGGTGTCCTCTATTTGGATTTAGCTTTCTGGATGTGAATTTTTTATTGTATTCAATTATATTTCTTGATTCGGCCGACTTGAGCAAATTATAACGTTCATCCATTTCAGCACTCAGTGAGCTTAGGATGTTGATAACATGCTGTGTCTCAGTAACTATTGAGTCGTCAGTGTCAGGAAGTACCGCCAGGTAGTGATTGACCATCTTCTTATAAAGAGTCAACTCCACTTTTTTAGGATCTATCAGTACAAATTTTAGCTGAGCAGGATGCTTTTTATATAGGAGAGATGTTAGAATAGCATTCAGGCCAACAGATTTACCCTGACCGGTTGCACCAGCAACAAGTAGGTGAGGCATTTTGGCCAGATCAACTATATAGGTTTCGTTATTGATTGTCTTACCCAATGCAATGGGCAGATGATAAGTGCTGTCTTGAAACTTCTTTGAAGCAAGTAAAGAGTACATCGAGACAATCTCAGGCTTGCGATTAGGCACTTCAATGCCGATTGTTCCTCTGCCTGGAATGGGAGCAATTATTCTAATGCCAAGAGCTGATAAACTCAGGGCAATATCATCTTCCAGACTTTTGATTTTGGAGATTCTGACGCCAGGAGCTGGAATTATTTCATATAGAGTTATTGTTGGACCAATAGTAGCCTTTATTTTTTCAATCTTAATGTTGTAATTCCCAAGAGTATCAACAATTCTATTCTTATTACTTAGCAATTCTTCGTTGCTTACCTTGGTATTGCCCCGACTGTGATCTTTAAGTAAATCAAGAGTGGGGAATTTATAACCAGATAGATCGAGAGTTGGATCGTAATCTTCTCCTAAATCAGGTGTGTTCTTACGAGTGGTTTCTTCACTTCTTTTGCTTGCATCATCAATCGTCATTTCAGGATCAACTTTGTCAGCTGTTTGCTTTTTATCTATTTCTGGAGCATCAGGACTAAAATCTATGCTGATTTTATCATTTTCGTCAATGCTTTTAGAAATCAGATTGTCTTCAACATCTGCAATGATATCCTTATCGGTTTTTTTGTCAAGAACAGTAAGATCATTAGTTTCAGTTTCATCTATAATACTTTCATCAGGATTCTCTTTGAAATCATCATCAAAGAAATCTTCCTTTTTTGTCTGGCGTTGAAGTATTTCCGGAGTTATTCTGAATAGAAATACAATGATAACTAAGCCGGTAACAATAATAAAAACAATTATTCCAGCCTGACCAAGAAAGGCAGTAAGCCACTCAGACATATACTTTCCATGTCCTCCCCCCAACAGAAACAGACTATTACCAAAAGTGTGAGCTAGTGTAATTGAAGACCATATTGACAGCAGTAGAGTATATTTTGTTACACGCCAGAAAGACATTAGTCGGGTACCCATTAATTCAAAGCCAAGCAGTACAACGAGGAAGATCAAAGCTAATGATGGTAGTCCGAACCACTTGTAAATAAATAAGTTACTAATAACAGCTCCAGCTTTTCCTGCCCAATTGTCGACTTGTACATCAGGGTCAATTATTGTTTCTGAGCCAGCTTGGTCAAGGAAGCTTTGATCAGCTTGCCATGTGAAGAAATATGAGATCATGGCAATTCCTGCAAATAGAGCTATAAATAAACACAGCAGTCCAAAAACAACCTTAATCCTGGTATCGAACACCATTTTAGTCTTCTTCACCTTCTTTTTCTGCTTTTGTGTTGCCTTTTTTGCTTTAGCCATGTAAAAAAATGTTAAATCTTTCCGTCTGTTTATCCGTGTGAGTTTAATCAGCTAAAGTAGAAAAAATATTTTTTAGCTTTGTAATATTCAATTGTAAAACGTATGAAAAAGCTTGCTGTTGTGGCCTTGGGTGGAAATGCTCTCCTTCGTGGTGATCAGGATGGTACTATTGAAGAGCAGGAGCAGAATACTACTGATACTTTAGAGAATCTTGTCTTCTTGATTAAGCGGGGATATGATCTGATATTATCGCATGGAAATGGGCCTCAGGTGGGTAATATACTGATGCGTAATGATGCTGGTGAATCTCAATATCAAATTCCCCAGATGCCACTTGATATATGTGTTGCTGATTCGCAGGGAGGCATTGGGTATATGATTGAGAGAATGCTTAGAAATGTTTTGAAAAAGCATAATATCGACAAGGAAGTTGTCACCTTGATAACAGCTGTTGTAATTGATAAGGATGATCCTGCTTTTAGCAATCCAACCAAGAGGGTTGGAAAAATGTATACCAAAGAAGAAGCTGATCTCTTGCATGAGAAGAAGGGATGGATATTTAAGTCCTCACCAAAAGCAGATGATGCCTGGAGAAGGGTTGTACCATCACCAAAACCTGTTCGGATAATTAATGAAAAGGTGGTTGAGAGTTTAGCACGACAGGGAGTGATTACCATTGCAGTTGGCGGTGGTGGAATTCCTGTTTATTATGATAAAAATGAAAGTGTTCGCGCAGCCGAAGCTGTTATAGATAAAGATCTGGCTTCTTCTCTTCTTGCTGCCCGGATAAAGGCGGATGAGTTTTATGTTTTAACTGATGTTTCTTTTGTATACAGGAATTTTAATTCTCCTGATCAGGAGGCAATGGAATTTTTAGATTATAAGGATACAAGGAAATATTTGGATAACGGAGAGTTTGGAGAAGGAAGTATGGCTCCTAAAGTGAGAGCATGCTTGCAATTTATTGAACAGGGTGGAAATAAAGCCATTATTACTGAGGCTTTTAAGCTACAGGATATGAATTACGGCACAAAAATCACTATGGAATATGATCCTGGTGATAAATAAATATTGAATTAATAATACTGAAAAGATATAATCATGTTTAACCTACGCAACCGGAGTTTTGTAAAGCTCCTTGATTTCACTCCAAAGGAGATTGAATTCCTTATCAATTTGTCACTTGATCTTAAAGCTGCTAAATATGGTGGATATGAGCAGCAAAAACTGATTGGTAAAAATATTGCCTTAATATTTGAAAAGGCGAGTACCAGAACTCGTTGTGCTTTTGAAGTGGCAGCTTATGACCAGGGGGCTCATGTGACCTACCTTGGTCCTTCCGGTTCCCAAATAGGTTATAAAGAATCGATGAAGGATACTGCCCGCGTTCTGGGTCGGATGTATGATGGTATCGAGTACCGTGGCTTTGCACAATCAATTGTTGAAGAATTGGCTGCTTTTTCTAATGTACCGGTATGGAATGGCCTGACTAACGAGTATCATCCAACCCAGATTCTGGCAGATTTTATGACAATGATTGAACACGCTAGTGCACCTTTAACAGAAATTGCTTTCTGCTATATGGGAGATGCCAGAAACAATATGGCTAGCTCACTCATGGTTGGTGCTGCTAAAATGGGAATGGATTTCAGAATAGCTGCCCCAAAAAGTGTTCAGCCTTCAATAGAATTAGTTAGAACATGTCAGGCAATAGCTGAGAAGACAGGTGCTGATATTGTTATCACCGACAGAGTTGAAGAAGCGGTTGAAGATTGTGATTTTATTTATACTGATGTTTGGGTATCTATGGGAGAGGCCGATTCAGTTTGGAAAGAGAGAATTGACTTGCTTAAGCCTTACCAGGTTAATTCAAGTGTTATGAAGAAAACCGGAAATCCTGATGTTAAGTTTCTTCATTGTCTTCCTGCTTTCCACAATAGAGAAACCGTTGTGGGAGAAGAGATATTCAAAAAGTATGGATTAGAGGGAATGGAAGTTACAGAAGATGTTTTTGAATCTGAGCAATCAATTGTTTTTGATCAGGCAGAAAATAGATTACATACCATAAAAGCAGTAATGGTAGCTACTCTGGGTTCATAACAGAAGTAGAACTTATCTTTTCTTTTAAAAGGCTTTGTTGATTGTATCTAACAATTGACAATGCTTGGTTTTCAAATCCACCAATTTCAGATTTGCGTACAAAATGAAAACTAGTTTGTAGAGTGGGGTGATTTAGTACCTCTGGCCAGCAATCAACATATTTGATGAAGTCGGCTCCAAATAAGTACATCGCTTTAATAAAGTAGTAACTAACATCGAATCCCTGAAAACTGAATCTGTCTGGTTGGTTATTAAAATTCTGTCTGTACTTTTTACACATATCCCTGATGGATGGATCTGCATAATTTACATAGGGATTACTGAAATTAGTATAGTAATGCAGATTAAGATTGTATAATGATTCTAATTGTAAGGCATCAAACTTGCCCCACTGTGGGTTTCCAAAAATAGTAATATCATAGTGAAGACTCAGATTGTTGAGCCGGTTGATAATGTCTGCCACAAATACTTTATTGGTTGATGGTATGATGATCAGATTTTCTCTTCTCAGACTGAGAACATCTTCTAGTCTGAAAGCTAGCGAATCATCCATACTAACCGCTCGGTCTTTGTCAGTAAAGAGAACCTGACGATATCTTAAGTCTGATGTATTGACCTTGTAGGTGAGGTAGTTGCGTATGTTTGAGCTGTATCTCGATGTGAGATTGTTCAGGTCATTTGTGTCTTTTACTAAAAGGATATTTTTATCATAAAACCTGGATAAATAGATTGACGCCAGATCATGCTGCATCTGCTCTGTAGGGTTAACCTGAAACAGATACGGATTATCATCAATGCCAATACCCCTTGAGGATAATGGTGATATAATCGGGATTTTTCGCATCCTTGAAAAAATAGAGGCAATCTCAAGAGTCTCAGGATAAACCGGACCAAAAATCAGATTCATCTTATCTAGTGTTCCACTTGTTACCAGATTTCGAACTGTATTCGGATTCCTCTCTGTATCAAATATATGCACATTCATTGACAAGCCTGATTGACGTAATGAATCAATGGCTAAAAGAGCTCCTTCCAAGAATTCCAGGAATCGCAATGCCTCTCTGTACATGTCATTTTTAGGAAAAACTATAGAATCGTTTAAGTGCAAAGTATCGTTGGCTGTTACATACAAAGGCAGAAGAAATGCAATTTCAAACTGTGTGTCGTCATGTAACCTGACTAGTGATCTGCATTTTTCGGATGACACTGAATCGATCCACAAGTCAGGATCATTAGAAAAACGATCATCCCGATCAATACTTTCAGGCTGATTTTGATATACCTCTTTCAGGTCTTCAGTGATTGTGTCGGCAAAACCACTTATTTCCATAGGTATTTTAATGATCTCATTAGTCCTCAATCCCCACCGCAGACCGGGGTTTGCATCCTTGATATCTGATACCTTTATTCCGTAACGACGTGATAGACTGAATAAAGTTTCTTTTTCAGTAACCTTGTGATACTTATATGTTTCGTTCTCAGAAGGTAGAAAGATTTCTCTGGCTGGTGATAGCTGAGTTCTGGGTATAATGATCTCTTTACCCATTGGTAGTATAATCTCGACACCAGGATTCAGCCTGATTATATCCTGAATTGGAATTTTATACTTTCTGGATATAGCTGACAGAGTTTGTTTGGGTTCTACTATGTGATAAATGTATAGTTCATAATCTTTTATCACACTAACCAAAGGCTCAGTAATTTCAATATATGGGATTTTAAGAACCTGATTTTCTTTAATCTCACCGAGACTAATAACTGGATTTTCTTGTGCAATAATCTTGGCTGACACGTTGTAAGCCTTTGAAATTGAATATAAGGTATGTCCAGCTTTGACTTCGTGCAGAAAATATTTGTGTCCACCAAGCTCAATGATATTATTTGACCTGACAACTTTTGCAGGAACAAATTGGGCAGAAAGTGGTTGGACTAAAAATATTAACAAGAAGCTCAACAAGCAAATCAGTGATTTGAAGTTAGTATCTACCTGCTGTATTTTGACTTTATCCATAAAATGTGTTCAGTTAACGAACAAAAATACTAAGATAAGCTTTCAAAACAACTAGTTTTCTCTCAGAACGTAATCATCATATTCAAGTTCAAACCTGAGCTTGTGTTTTGCTTCTTCTTGAGCAAGTGATAAAAAGAGCTTCTTAAAGTGGCTGTCAGGTGCTCTTTCTGCCAGTGCAGAATATAACTTGAAAGCAGCTTTTTCCTGACTCATAGCAAATACAAGAACCTCTTGATAATCAAGGTCATCAGTTGCTTTGATTTCTCCAGTATAATCAGCAATTTTCATGTCGGTTATCTTCTCATTAGCGATAGTAAAAGAGCCTTCTTCTTTTATTTTTGTGAGCTTTGCTTTATGTCCCATTTCCTCTTTGGCATATTGCATAAAGACTTTTTTCATATCCTCAACTTTTGCTCTTTCTGACAGACCGATATATAAATCAACGGCTCTTTGCTCTGCTGCCATTGCAAAATCCAGAATCTCATCAATGGAATTGAATACTTTCATAATGTCTTAAATTAATTCTTACTTAAAATGAATTCTCAAATGACTCATCAAAGAGTTTAACCAATAAATCGCAACCATGTTTAAAAAATACTGAATAATGATCTTCATTAGTAGGAATTAGTGCACGATCATTGGAAATATTCTTCTCTCCAACGTATTGTAAAACTTTAGAATGTGCATCTGCAACATCATTTATTCCATTAATCCCAAATCTCTTCATTATTTCGATCAATTGTTTACTGGCATCTAATTCTGGTACAGAATCTATGTTTTCTTCAAAGACCTGAATCATTTTTTGTGTATTGGTGAAACTACCTGCAAACTCGCCTGGCAGTGAAGCTGGTAGAATAAGATCAGCCAGTTTACTTGTGTCAGACATGAAATAATCTTGTACTACGATGAAATCAGATTGATTGATCCATCTTTCAATTTCGTCACGATACACAGCACAGCCTACCGGATCTTCTCCAAAAATAAATAAGTTTTTCACCTTGCCCGTTTCAAAAGCCAGTAGAGGATCAAAACCTGAAGCTAAATCCAGATCAATTAATCCTTGAGAATTATTTTTCTCTCGCAAGCATATAAGTCCGCTTGCTGTTTTGCCCAGCTTCCCTGTTATTAGCGATAGATTTCGTAATTCTGTAATCTCAGATGAAGTTAGATCGATATCAGAAAAGATTAATACTGCATTGTGTTCATTATCATACGTATCAGCAAACTCTTCAATGGTTTTCTGAGAGATGCCTGATAGTAAAACTAGTTTATGATAGTCTTCATTTAGTAAGTCTTGTTTGTATTTTTCTACATCATCAACATGATCCTTCAGGTAGAGATTGTTTTGTTTGTTAGATGAAAGGATATAATGATTTACAGCTTTCAAAAAGTACAAATACGATTCTACCCGAATACTTGAATCTGCCTTGCCCTGTAGTTTGCTGTTTTCTAGTAAACTAATATAACTTAGTTTGGTTCCATGCTGATTATGTGCCTGATTGACAATAAAGCCGGCTACTGCATTTTCTTCATGCACCTCTGATCCAATAAGGAAAATATGACTAGCTTGATTTAGTTGGCTAAAAGGTACATTTAGATTTGAGGCATTATGAAATGCTTTGCCACGACCCAGATAATGAAAACTACCAAGCTGATTTGTTTTCAGAGCCTCATTTCCGAATTTTTTGATTAGCAATAATTCCTCGTTGCTCAATCTTGCACCGGCAAAAACCATATTTTCATCAGCAGAGACTTTCTCTACTTTATCTTTAATCAGGCTGAAGGCTTCTTTGAAAGTGATCTCTTTGTATCCTTCTTCAGTTTTTAGCATAGGCTTGGTAAGCCTGTCTGTACGGTTTCGATATTGATATCCGAATTTGCCATATCGGCAAAGATTTCCATCAGGATTTACCAGTCCATTGCCTCCTGTCATATTCCAGGTAAAGGATTTGTACATTTCAGCATTTATCGTGCATCCAACAGAACAATAGTTGCAAATGAGCTCTTTCTTTTCAAGTTTAACCGGACCAGGTTTGAAGGTTTTATTCTCAGTCATTGCTCCTGTTGGGCAGGCAGAGATACACAAACCGCACGACTCGCAGTTTGTATCTCTTAGAGAATCTCCCATACTGGGCGCCACATATGTTTCAAACCCCCTGTTAACTAGTCCTAATGCACTGGCTCCCACCACTTCCTGACAAATTCTCACGCATCTGCTACAGAGGATACATTTGTTGTTATCAATTTCGATATACGGGTGATCAAATTTGAGATCAAAGCTTTGATAATCACCAGCATATTTAGTCTGGTCTGCTCCGTATTGATCACAAAGCTGCTTCAGGTTACAGGTGAAATACTCTGTGCACCCACATTCAAGACAGCGGGCTGTTTCTTCAAGAGCCATTTCTTCAGTGTATCCTAGTTCAACCTCATTGAAATTTTGGCGAATTTCAGGCGGAATAAGTGGCATCTCTTGTCGCGGCTGTTTGCTATATCTCAGAGTATATTCGCTTGTATCTTGTTTGATGAAATTATCTTTCTTTGACAGGAATTCTTTGGGTTCAGGAATTATTTCTTTGCCCATAAGAAATTGATCACAACTTCCGGATGCAATCTTTGCCTGGGCGATTGCTTCTATCAGTGTTGCAGGACCGGTGACTCCGTCTCCTGCGGCAAAAATAGAAGGTATACCTGTTTGAAGGCTGGTTTTATCAGTATCAATATCACCCCAGCGATTTATCTTCAATTCACCTTCTTTGCTAGATGCATTTATATCATCTATAAAATTCACCTGTGTTTTTTGTCCGATTGCAGCCAGAACATAATCCAGTTCAATCTCATATTCAGACCCTTCTATGGGTATTGGACGTCGTCTGCCTGATGCATCGGGTTCACCCAGCTCCATTTTTATTACGGTCATTGAACGGATATCTCCTGAATCATGCTTATGGATTTCTACCGGGTTGTTAAGGAAAAGATATTCTATACCCTCTTCTTTTGATTCATGGATTTCAATTGGATTTGCTGGCATCTCTTTTTCGGTACGTCGATAGATCACGTATACCTTCTCGGCACCGATACGCATAGCAGTACGACAACAATCCATGGCAGTATTTCCGCCTCCGATAACGGCAACAATTTTTCCTGAAAAATCTGGTTTTTGTTCGGTTATTTCAATATTGCGCAGGAAATCGATACCGCTGAATACATTACCAGCATCATCACCAGGGCAGCCTACTCCCGTTCCTTTTTGCGAACCGATAGTCAGAACTGTTGCCTGGTATTTATTTTGAATTTCTTTATAAGAGATGTTCTCTCCTAATTTGGTGTTATAAAATATTTGTGTACCCAGGTCTGTGATATTTGCTACTTCAGCATCCAAGAGCTCATTGGGGAGACGATAAGGAGGGATCCCGTACCTGAGCATTCCGCCAGGATTTGGACTTGCTTCATATATATCAACCTGATGACCTTTAATCTG
>JAGLDP010000124.1 GCA_023145515.1 Bacteroidales bacterium | reverse complement strand
TATAAATAATCTTCCCATGATTCATCTGCAAAAACGAACTTCATTAGTCCAAAAGATCTTTTTGAAAGGAATTTCCACTTTGTAATTTATCAATAGCTGTGTCTAATCGTTCTTTATTCGTTTTTGAAGATAATTCATGCTGAGTTGAACATAAAGAGTTATATTCTTCCAATGACATAACAACAATTCCGCTGTCCTTTCCTCGGTTTATAATCAATATTTCAAAATTTTCAATAACACTGTCAATGTAGTGCTTTATATCTTTTCGAAAATCCGATAATGTTGTAGTTAACATGATAAATATTTAGTACGTACAATAAGTTGTACAAATATAAGTACAAAATATGAAAATCACATATATTTTATTGTGAGGAATTTCAGTCAAATGTGTGGTGACAGGTGGGCTATATCATACCATCCAAATCTAAGTATTAAATTCTGCGCTTGGTTCCATTAAATTATTCTCATTTCCATCACGGATAATATGTTCCCAATAATTGCGCTGCCACAATTTCCCATAAAATGGTTGCCAATTATGTTTTTTGACACCACGCATATATTTGACCGTTGTAATGGATTCGAATGTACCAACCATATAAGCCTCAAGCCTCAAGCCTTAGTTTTCACTGCCCTGCCCACTCAGGAAAAACATCCAGATCAATATCAAAAACCAGTCGTGCAAGAAAGTACACGGCCATGGTTATTACGAGCGTGCCCATCAAATTCATAACAAGCCCTGTTCTGACCATTTCTTTGATCTTGATGCGGTTTGTGCCAAAAATGATGGCATTAGGGGGAGTTGCAACGGGTAGCATAAAGGCCATTGATGCCGACATGGTGGCTGGCAGCATGAACAATAGTGGATGAGTTTCACTGGCTATTGCTAGTCCTGCCAACACCGGCAGAATCATTTCAGTTGTTGCGGTATTGGAGGTCAGTTCTGTCATGAAAGTCATGAATAGAGCGATAATTGCAATGATTATTATTGGATGGAAGTTGGACACAAATACCAGTTGTTCTCCCATCCAGATGGATAATCCTGATTCTTTAAAACCTCCTGCCAGAGCAAATCCTCCTCCGAAAAGTAAAACGATTCCCCAAGGGAGTTTTTTTGCTGTCTGCCAATCCATTAATCTTTTCTTTTTATTGGACTTTGAAGGGATCATGAACAACAAAACCGACATAGCCACGGCAACTGTTCCATCGTTTATAAATTCGGGATGCTTGAAAATATTTGACCAGCCTGGAATGATAAACTTGCCTATCCCGATATCAGAGCGGGTTACCCACAAAACTGCCAATAGGATGAAGTCGATTAGAATTATTCTTTCCTCGGCACTCAAGGGACCTAGTTTTTTGTATTCTTCTTTGATTTGTGTGGAGGCAATTTGTTCTCCTGCTTGTTTGTTGCGAAACCTGAAATATAAGTATCCCCAGGCGAAAAGAAAAAGGACAAATCCCGCAGGCAGAGCAAATAGCAACCAATTTGCGAAGCTGATTTCTGGTGCTTCAGGAAACATGATCTGGTATATCCGGGTAAAGGATAAATTGGGTGGTGTGCCAACCAGTGTCATCATTCCTCCGATTGATGCACTATATGCCACTCCCAACAGGAGTCCTGATGAATATGACCTCTTTTGACTTTTAGTGTCATGTGTTTCTAATTCAGCAATAACAGATATGAGGATGGGTACCATCATCATAGTGGTGGCAGTATTGGATATCCACATTGATAAAAATGCTGTAGCCAACATGAAGCCGAGCAGAAGCCTTGCCTGACTGGTACCTGTAAGTATTAGAATCTTCATGGCAATTCTCCGGTGTAGATTCCATTTCTGCATGGCCAGAGCTACAATAAAGCCTCCAATAAACAAGAAAATAACATGGTTGAAATAGATGGAGGAAACAGTTTTCCCATCCATTATTCCCAGAATAGGAAAGAGAATTACCGGGAGCAGCGATGTGATAGCCAGAGGAATAGCCTCAGTAATCCACCAAACAGCCATTAATGCCGCAACAGCTAGTGTAGCAGTGGTTTCGGGTCTGTCTGGGTTCAGGTCAAACACAAATAAAATGAGCAGGCCAAGAACCGGGCCTGCCCAAAAAGAGAAATGTCTTTTTATGTTTGAGAAATCATTCACTATTACTTATTAAGAAAGGCAGTAACATTTTGTTCTATCCTATTTTCTACATCTGTTGAATCTGCTTTCTCAAACTTGTCACCGGTAATGTGCTCGAATAACTCAATGTATCGATCAGAAACCTGCTGGATGAATTCTTCTGGCATATCGGGCATTGACTGACCTTCTTTGCCCTGGAAATTGTGATCGATTAACCATTGACGAACAAATTCTTTGGATAATTGCTTTTGAGATAATCCCTGATCCTGTATGCTTTGATAGCTTGCTGAATAGAAGAAGCGACTTGAATCAGGAGTGTGAATTTCGTCGATCAAATAGATCTCTCCATTCTTTTTACCGAATTCATATTTAGTGTCTACCAGAATCAATCCCATATTGTCAGCAATTTCAGTTCCCCGTTGGAATAGTTTACGAGTATAATCTTCTAGTTTAATGTATTCCTCTTCAGAAACCAGTCCTTGAGCGATAATCTCCTCACGACTAATATCTTCATCGTGTCCTTCGTGAGCCTTAGTGGTTGGAGTAAGGATGGGCTTATCGAATTTTTGATGTTCAATCATTCCTTCAGGAAGTGGAATTCCGCAAATACTTCTTTTGCCTGAACGGTACTCTCTCCATGCATGTCCTGTCAGATACCCTCTGATAACCATCTCTACCTGATATGGTTCAACGTAGTGTCCGATAGTTACCATAGGATCAGGTGTGTCGATTTTCCAGTTCTTGACAATATCAGCTGTTGCGTCAAGAAACTTAGCTGCTATCTGATTTAATACCTGTCCTTTGAATGGTATGCCTTCAGGAAGGACCACATCAAAGGCAGAGATTCTGTCAGATACTACCATTACAAGGTATTCATTATCAATATTATACACGTCTCGTACTTTACCAACATAATGACTTTTTTGTCCGGGAAAATTGAAATTTGATTTTGTTATTGCTTTTGACATATTAAAGAAGTTTTCAGTTTTTATTTTCAGTTATTAGGTTTTGGACCTTCGTTATTCGTTTCGTAGGCTTGTACTATTTTTTGTACTAGCTTGTGTCTTATGATATCTTTTTGGTCAAACTCTATCATTGCTATTCCTTCAATTTTACTTAAAAGGTCTTTGGCATGTAGTAGTCCTGATGGTACTTGCTTGGGTAAGTCCACCTGAGTGACATCACCGGTAATAATGAATTTGGCATGTTCTCCCATTCTGGTCAGGAACATTTTTAGCTGTCCGATAGTTGCATTTTGTGCCTCATCAAGAATTACAAAGCACTTTTCGAGTGTTCGTCCTCTCATAAATGCCAGTGGAGCTATTTGGATAATATTTTTATCCATCAGATCATTCAGCTTACGGGCTGGCATCATATCCAGTAGTGCATCGTATAGTGGTTGTAGGTATGGATCGAGTTTTTCCTTCAGATCTCCAGGAAGAAATCCCAATTGTTCACCAGATTCTACAGCTGGTCGACTAAGAATAATTCGTTTTACTTCATGATTTCTTAGGGCTTTGATAGCCAGAGCAACAGCCATATATGTTTTTCCTGATCCGGCCGGACCTGTAGCGATAAGAAGATCGTGGGTTTTGAATTTCTTCACCATCTCTTTTTGGTGGTGATTCCTGGCGCGTATGGATTTTCCATTTTGTCCGAAAATCAGAATCTCACTATCACCATGAGTTTTTCCATTTCCTTGTTGATTATTCTCGAATAATAATTCTTCCAGATCGGCAGCAGTTAGACTGTTATGTCTCTCTATATGTAAAAAGACCTGTTCAATCACAGCTACAAAGCGGGTTATTTCATTTTCGGGTCCAATAGCTTTTAGTTCATCACCACGTGCAATTATTTTTAGTTTTGAGAAGAAGCTCTGGAGCACCTGGAGCAATTGGTTATTCGCTCCATACAACATCAGTGGATCAATAGCTTTTAAAAATATGCTCTGTTCAATCATAAATCTGGGTCAGAATCATTAATTTTGGCCGGGATGTACTCCTCATTAACCGTAAATAGTATTGGTAAAAATAATAAATCTTGTTGAGAATTGTAAGCATAACGAGTGACTGGAATCGACAGGATTATTATTCTGGTATGATGAAAGGCAGGTTAAGCAGTTTAATGCCTGACGTAAGGCTCATAGAGACTGGTAATCAGATCTTACCTTTCAGAACTCTTGAGGGGGCTTTTATAGTTCGTAGTATACTGCCAGAATTTCCTATAGGGTCAATACACCTGTTTTTGGTCAATCAGGGTAATAGTCCGGATGTGTACCCAATGTTATTAAAGACAAAAGGAAGATATATTATTGCTTGGGAGGATTCTGTTCTGGGCCTGGTGGTTGAAGAAAAACCTGAATTGTGTTTACGCATTACGCCTGATGTATTTAATAAGATGAAGAAGTTAACAGGTGTTGTTAATGGCCAGGTTGCTCCTTCATTTCCTGAGTTAGGACTTTTTCCAATCATTGCTTTATCCATTGTTTTAGAGTTGCCACTTGCTGAATTAGGACCTGATCAGTCGGATATTGTTATGAATTCTCCATGGTTGCCAGTTATTCAGGATAAAACTTTAGTTGGCAGGGTTATCTACATAGATTCCTATGGAAATGCAATTAGCAATATCAGTAAGGATTTATTTGACAGAGCCAATCAGGGAAAAAGATTTGAGATTTATATAATTAGCAATCACTATCGTCTTGACAGAATAAACACTGGTTATATGGAAACTGAGCCTGGTGACATGCTGGCTTTATTTAATGCGATAAACTATTTAGAGTTTGCCATTGTTCATGGTAATATATCCGATCTTCTTGGGCTGGAGACAGGATCAACAATTAAAATTAAATTCTATGACTAAATCCAAGAGGGAAGAAACATTGGAGGCTTTCAACAGATTATTGGATATTATGGACCGTTTACGGCTTGAATGTCCTTGGGATAAGGAACAAACCTGGGAAAGCCTCCGTACATTAACGATAGAGGAGTGTTATGAATTATCTGATGCAATTGTTGCTGAGAGTGCTGATGGTATAAGGGAAGAGTTAGGTGATTTGATTCTGCATATAGTTTTTTACGCTAAAATTGGAGATGAGAAGGAGGCTTTTACTCTAGCTCAGGTATTAGATAAGATTAATGATAAATTAGTTTTCAGACATCCTCATATTTTTGGAGATGTTGAGGTAAACGATGCTCGCGAAGTAGCAGAGAACTGGGAGAAACTTAAGCTGTTGGAGGGCAAGAAGAAGCGTGTGTTGGGAGGTATCCCTTCTGGATTACCAGCTATTATAAAAGCTTACAGGATTCAGGATAAGGCCAGAGGGATTGGCTTTGATTGGGATAAGCGAGAGCAGGTTTGGGAAAAAGTTTTTGAGGAGATTGAGGAGCTTAAGAATGAGATGCTACATAATCCTGATTCAGAAGAAGCTGAAAAGGAGTTTGGAGATGTGTTCTTTTCATTAATTAACGCGGCAAGACTTTATGGGATTAATCCTGAGAGCGCACTTGAAAAAACAAATATAAAATTCATCAAAAGGTTTAGTTGCCTTGAAGATAAAACTCTGCGACAAGGCAAAGACCTTAGGGGAATGAGCCTAAAAGAAATGAATTATCACTGGGAACAGGCTAAAAAAGAGGATGATTAATCCTCTTTTTTAATCTTTTCTGTTTTTTCGGTCTTTTCAACCTTTTCAATTTCCTCGACCTCTTGAGCCTCTTCGACTTCTTCAATACTGAGCATCCCTTTAGAAATTAACATATTATACCACTGAATAGCTTTCTTCATGTCGCTAACATAGACTCTGTCGCGATCATAATCAGGAACCAGTTCAGTAAAATATGCTTTTAGGGCATCTCCGCTCATCTTTTTTGGATCTTCAGCTTGTTGACCGTCTTCCTTGGTAAATATCTTAGTAAACAAATCTTTCAGAGGCAACTCTTCAGAATCAGTAAATACTGAAATATCTTCAAGGGCACTGATTCGATTATTTGCATGAGAAGGCATGCGTTTTCCTGTATCAAGGTTTTCAACGATTACTGCATTTTTCCCTTGAGAAATCAGTTTGTAGAGGCCTGGTTGTCCTGAAATAGTCAGAATGTCTTTAATATTCATAAGAATCAATTTTCAAAATTTTGCGCTAATATATTACAATTAGCTTATACCACGTGCTTTTTTGATGCGTTCATAAGCACTATTTAGTTTTTTGAACTTCTCAGTTGCTTTCTTTTTAATGTCATCACCGAGGTAAGCGACTTTATCAGGATGATACTTCACAGCCATTTTGCGGTAGGCTTTTTTTATCTCATCATCGGTAGCATTCTTGTCAATCTCAAGGATAGTATATGCTGAATCGAGATTGTCATGAAATGTACCTTTTACAGAATTGAAGTCGCTTGAATTAATACCCAGGTAATAAGAAATTCTCTCAATGAGTTTTAGTTCATCATCGCTTACATGTCCATCTGCTTTTGAAATACCGAAAAGGAAGTGTAGTAATTGCAAACGACTGCTATAGTCCATGTGACGTGCTACTTGTCTGCTTACTTCTTCTACAGGTATATTCTGCTTTAACAAATCTTTTAAAATAAGAGTAGCTTCTTTAGCTGCTTCTGCGCCAAAGCTTTGGTGGAAATTTGTTTTTACATAATCCAATTCTGATTTAAGAATTTTACCATCTGCTTTCATAACGGCTGCTACGAGAACAATAAGGCTACTCATGAAGTCTCCTCTTCTTGTTTCTCCTAGGTTAGAACTGCGGTTCATTTGTCTGCTACTATCACCGCCATCCATCATTGATCCAAGTGCAAAGCCAATTAAGCCACCAATTGGTCCCATAAATGCCCAACCCAGACCTCCACCGATCCATTTACCGAAATTTCCCATTATGATTTACTGATTAAGGTTTGATGTATTTTAAGAACTTGTGGTATTAATAGTTGTTTAGCATCATTTTGAATCACATAATCTGCCAGAGATATTTTCTTTTCATCCGGCCATTGTAGCATCATCCTATTGACAATGTCTTCCTCTGAAGAACCATCTCGTGCTTTTACTCTGTCTATTCGTGTTTGTTCAGGAGCTGTGACGCAGATTGTATAATTTAATTCTTGATAGATACCTGTTTCAAAAATAATTGCTGCCTCCTTTATTAGGTAAGGGTGTTCTGACAGGCTTTCTGCCCAAAGTCTGAATTGATTTCCTAGCCATGGATGAATTATGGCATTGAGTTTAGCTAATAAGACAGAGTTGTTAAAAACCTTAGGGGCAATGAAACTTGTATTTGGCTGTCCGTTAATTATGCTGTCGGCTCCCAGTAGTTGCACAACCTCCGCTTGTATGTCAGGATCCAGATAGGCTCGTTTTGCTTGATTATCAGAGTTAAATACAGGGATATTTAGATTTTCGAAAATCTTAGCGATATATGATTTTCCACTGCCAATTCCACCCGTAAGTCCTACTGTTATCATTTTTGCTCAAGTAAATAATCAACCAATTCAGGATTAATTCTTGGGTTCTCTATCAAATCAGGTGCCATGATTATTCGAGGTTTGATTTTAGTAAGAGGCGATGAGGAAATCTCGAGATAATCAGCACCAACTCTAAAATCCTGAGATTGAATTAGGTCATAGGCAGAAATCACTACTCTGAAAGTGATCTGAGCGTGTGATGGAAATGTTTTGAGATGCACCGAATCCGGAATATTTATTCCTTCAATCGGTACTGTCAAGCTTTTTTCAGTATACTGTTCTACCGCAATTTCAACAGCAACTCTTTTAAGAGATAATTCTATTCTGTCAAGGGGACTAATTAAGCTCAG
>JAGLDP010000123.1 GCA_023145515.1 Bacteroidales bacterium | reverse complement strand
TGAAAAATATTTGCTGTTAACAGACTTTTGATTTCTGCACCCTGAAGTCCTGGTATTATTTCATGAATGCGTTGAGCTTCTTCGCCAAGAATATCAATTAATACCTGGTTTGCCTGAATAACTTTTAGCTGAGCGTCGACAATGACCACTCCTGATGGGATTTTTTGCATTACCGCAGAAATAGTATCAGAGAAATCCTGAACAGTTTGTTTTTCTTCCTTAGCGGCCTTTTCTGATTTCTCGAGAGCCTGCTTGGTTTCGGCAAGTTGTTTATTGGTGGTTTGTAGAGATTGAATATATTCTTGTCGGTTTTGGGATCCATAAGAGTGGCACATATCAACTTTAGCTAAACCATGTGCTACAGCAATGGCAAAGTCTGTACAAGTCTTATAGCCGCAGGCTGCACATCCGCGATCAACCAAATCCGTATCTTGTTTTCCAATAATTTCAAGAGTTTCCTTAATCTTCTTTTCTGGCGGAGCTGGAAATCGCTGGTTGTCTGGTTTGAAAGTTCTTGATAAATCAATATCTGAAAAACTTTCTAAATCTTTTAACCATTGTTTCTCATCAGTTACGCCCAGACGTTTATGGGTGTATTCCTTCACAAGGGTCTGTCTCATGTATTTTCTTCCGCCCGGTGACATGCCTGGACCCATTATGCAGCCTTCGCAATAGAACAGATCAAGGTGTTTTCTGATTTCATTAGTCAGGGCAAACTCATCAATGGCGTCTAACATATTATTCCTGCCTGATGAGCTGTGGAAATTACTAGACAGTAAATCCTCCTTTTGTCCGGAAGCTTGCATTAATCCACTAGTTAACGGAAATAAACTTCCTTTTCGTCCAACCGGGGAGTCAAATTCTTCAAATTCAACCAGATTTTCAGTTATTTCTCTGCGATTGAATAATTTACGTAATTCTGAGAAGGTAATATGAGCATCTATTTTTGATTCATTTACTTGATCTCTTTGTTCAAGTTTGCTTGCCAGGCAGGGTGAAATTGCTACTACATTTATTCCTTGGCCATATTTTTTTCGTGCAACAGCAGCCGTAGCAGCCACTGGTGAAAGTATCGGTACCATATTGTCTGTCAGATTACTGTAATATTTTGTAATCTGATAGACAACAGCAGGACATTTAGAAGAAATGAAATACTTTCCTTTAAATTCGCCGAAGGTCTTTGCATATTCACGAGCAATCAAATCTACTCCAAAGGATATGTCGTTCACATAATCAAAACCCAGGGCTTTGATCATACCAATAAAATGCCGGTAATCTGTAATGTCTGGAAACTCGGCAGAAATACTTGGATCAACAAGAGCAACACTAATGGTTTCAGTATTTAAGAAAAACTCAACCCTATCTAGTTCAGAATCGAAGTAAATTGCCTCAGTTGGACATACCTCGTAGCAACTGCCACAGGCTGTACACCTTTCAGGTATAATCCTGACTGCATTTGCATTTGATTGAATCTCAATTGCTCTGGCCGGACAAACTCTTACGCATGCGTAACACAAAGTACAATCCTCAGGTTTGACTGTAAGAATGGATGCTTTCAGTTGAGATTGGTTAGTTGATATTTTCTTCATGACTGCAATAATTGTTCTAAAATTAACAATAAATTCTTTAATGATTTTGTCAGCTAATTATATTGATAGTATCTGAGAGACCTTCTGTAGTTGGCTTAGTCTCTCATTTGTTAAGCGTATTGTTGAAATAGATAAACATATAATTGAGGTGTTTAGTGATTTGAAAATGAGGCTAACTTTCACATTGCATTTTTCCCTGAGGTGTTTTTTGCCTATGTTTGAAAGACGTAACAATAGCCTGATATGATTTTACCAGAAAAAACAGTATCGCGTTTGAGCGAATATCGAAGGATCTTGCTCGACTGCCTTTCGAAAGGTCAGACCCATATTTTTAGCCATGAACTAGCTAATCTGAACCATATTACAGCTGTCCAGGTTCGTAGAGATATGATGCTGATGGGGTTTAGCAGCATGCAGAGAAAGGGATATGACATCAAGGAACTGATTGGTGCTATTGGTAGTCTTATTGATACCCCTGATGGATTAAATGTGGCTGTTATTGGAGTTGGTAATTTTGGTAAGGCAGTTACTGGCTATTTTAGAGGTAAAAGATCGAAATTAAATATTGTTGCCACTTTCGATGTAGATTCAGAAAAAGTTGGCCGTGTTGTTGGAGGCGTAAAGTGTTATCATGTAGACAATCTTCCCAAATTGCTTAAGAAATTGAAAATTAGTATTGGTATTCTTACTGTTCCTCCTGAATACGCCCGAAGTATGGCCGAGATTCTTACCGATAATGGAGTTAAGGGAATTCTGAATTTCACAACTGTTCCTTTGAATATGCCAGATCATGTATTTCTTGAGGAATATGATATGATTACCTCTATTGAAAAGGTTGCTTATTTTGTTAAAAATCACGGGGGAGGGAAAAAGAGTTTCTCCAAAGCTACTGATGCATCAAAGCAATAATTTGCTCTTTGTATTCTTCAATACCTTCTCGAAACATTCCTGGATTCTGATCAATTTTAATATTGCTGGCTTCATTGATTGGAGCTGATGGAAGCAATATTATATTCTGGCCAAGTAATAATGCTTCATCCAGATCGTGAGTGACACAAATTACTGTCCGGTTAGCATCCATCCATGACTTTGCAAAATCATGAAGCAAATGCTTTTTTAGTACAATATCCAAACTCTGAAATGCTTCATCCATTAAGATTACTGATGATGGGTAGGTAAAGGCACGAGCAATAGAAACTCTTTGTTTCATCCCTCCACTAAGGTGATTTGGGTAAACATCTTTTTTATCCCAGAGTCTGACATGCTTCAGAAATCTTTCAGCATTTGAGGCTATTTCTGATTTATTGATTTTTCCTGTCATGGGAAACACTACATTCTGATAAACAGTTTTCCAGGGAAGAATCCGGGTGTCTTGAAAAATATAGCTAATTGCTTGATTTTCGAGACCGGTAATGGTGCCAGCATCGGGCTGGATGATTCCGGCCAGAAGATTAAGTATTGTTGTTTTTCCACAGCCGGATGGACCCAGGAAGCAATTAATACGGTTAGATTGCAGACTGAGAGACAGATTGGTCAACACATCTTGATCTGAGTATTGATATGATATTTTATTAAGGTTAATCATATTTATTCCCAGGAGATAATTCTTTTTTGTGAAATTCTAAGTATTTGTTCAAACAGGAAACCAACTATTACTGCTACAAGAGTCCAGGATATCAATTCTGCCACCATCAGATAGCTTTGGGCTTGTTGCATCATACTACCAATTCCGAAACGTGGTTGGCTTAGCACTTCACCGATAATTATTGCCCTCCAACCGAAACCTGAGGCAGTGAGCAATGCAGAAAATAAGAATGGAGAAGTTCCGGGAAGATAAATATCTGAAATAATACGTATTTTTTTTATCCGGTACACACGAGCCATACTAATAAGACCTTTATCAACAGAGCGCATCCCTTCAATCAGATTAGTAGTAAGGATAGGAAACATTGTTAAAAATCCTATAAATACCGGCACTTGCTCAACCTTGAACCAAATAAGAGCTAACAAAATTATTGAGATCACTGGTGTGCTTCTAATAATGATTAGAAAAGGTGAAAAGAAAGCATTAATTGAAGGAGACAAACCTGATGGTATACCAACAAGCAGACTAATAATCAGAGCGAAACCAAATCCTGTTAATCCTCTAATTACTGTGCTACCCAATGAAGGAAGAAATTCTTCTTTGGATATCAGACGGAAGAAGGTTTTGATAGTGTCTGCTGATCCTGGTAATAACTGCGAAGAGCCCAACGACCTTGATGCAAATTCCCAGAGGAAAAGGATCAGTATTACTGCCAGAGTAGTAATCAAACTATTTTTTGAAAATAAAATTTTCATCAGGAAGTTGTTCGCCTATTGATAATGGGTTAAAAGTATAAAAAACCTGAAGGTAAGTATTTAATGGGTCTAAAATATTTTCTCCGGTTACAGGTAGAATATTGCATCTGGGAATCGCTTTAAGTGCAGCATCTTTGTCTGGGAGAATATTATATTTAACGCATAAGCCAGCTGTTTTGTCCGGGTTATTGTTGGCTGAGTTACATGAAGCAGAGATCTCCCGAATGATTCGTTCCAGAAGCTGAGCTTGATCCCTGATTAAGCTTTTATGTGCAATGAGAGCAGTTTGTGGAATTCCTGAAACATGACTTTTTTTCCATTCATTGTTTAAATCTACCAGGATTTTAATATCCGGATTCTTTTTAAGAACTAGACTCATCTGTGGCTCAGATAATACTGCCAGTGGAGCTAAACCTGCAGCCACTGCATTGGCAAGATCAATGTGCGTTGGAAAGGAATAGTCTATTGTAATGTCCTCATCAGGTGTTAGTCCGTTCTGCTCTAACAGATATCTGAAAATTATATCAGGATTAAGTCCTCTCGCCATCGAAAAGACACGTTGGCCATTAAGATCCTTAATCGTTTTTATATATTTCGTATTTCCACATAAGTATAGTGTACCCCAAACCGGGATCATTACTACCTGATAAGGAAGCTCTTTGTTATATAGTATAGCAGCCATATTGGTGGGTAAAAATGCAAATTCCGCTTCCTCCTGAAGCAAAATGGAGCGTATTCTTGTTGGTTCTGCAAATATTTGATAATCTATCTGTTTGCCATCTATTGATGAGGTCTTCTCCATCATGTTAAGCATCGTAATTGCAGAAGGGCCTTTAAGGCTGAGGATGCGAATCTGATCTTGATTATTATTGTCGGAAATAGATTTACAGCCTGAGAAAAGGAGGGTTGTAAGCAACAACACTGTGTTGAGGTATGAAAGTTTATTGTTCATTATGCAATATATTCAAAAGCTGAAATATATCATTTGTTATTCAAATAACAATACTTTATTTTGACTTGACTTTGAAATCTGTGTAATTGACAAGTTCATACAATGAAAATAAATAAAATTTATTTCTCAATTCTACTTCTTGCTATTTTTTTGAGTTCAGCTACTCAAGCACAAAATAGCAGTTTGTCAGGCAGAGTATTTGACTCAGCATCAAACACATACATTGCGTATGTACATGTTCAGTTACATGAGTTCAGAGGACAAGAGCTAGTGTCTGTGATAGCTGCAATAAGTGATGAGGATGGAACATATAATTTCCTTGATTTGGATGAAGGACGATATCGTTTGATTATAAGGTGTCTGGGATATTCTCAACAGAATTTTGATGTAGATCTGGCTGAGAATCAAAGGCTGGTAAAAGACATTGGCCTTGACCCTGGTAAACTAGAACTAGGTGAGGTGAGCGTTGCCAGTCTCAGATATAACAAGACTGAAAGACAAGTAGCAGCACCGATTGAGGTGATTCCGCGAGAGAAATTTCCTCACCATTCATCTATGAGTATGTCGGATGTAGTTGCTACTGAGCCTGGAATAGCTCTCTATAAAGATGGACCATGGGCAACATCTTTATCGGTCAGGGGTTTAGGAGAGAATCGTCTTGTGTCTATGATTAACGGAAACAGGATTGAAACAGCAAGCGATTTGGCTGGAAGCCTTTCTATGATTGATGTAAATGAGATTGACCGTGTGGAAGTGATAAAGGGGTCTGCTTCTTCAATTTATGGAACAGGTGCTATGGGCGGGATTGTTAATATAATAACACGTACAGGTGAGTATCAGGAGAACCGTGGAATTCATGGTGAAGTTACCGGACAGTATAATGGAGTTAATAAGCTCTTTGGATCTCACCTTGCTCTTCAATCAGGAGGAAAAAAATGGTATTTGCGTCTGAGTGGAGGATATCGCAATGCTGATGACATAAAAACCCCCTCTGGAGTTCTTGAGAATTCTCAGTTCTCTGATTATAATTATAACGGATCTTTTGGAGTAAAGCCATTGAAAAATCACGAGTTCACAGTTGATTTTCAGAATTTTATGGCTAATGATGTGGGGATTCCAGGTGGTGCACCTCTTGCTCCGTCAGCAACTGCTACATATAAAGAAGCACAGCGAAGAATGCTGTCTGCTAAGTACTCAATAAAGAATCCTGTCGATCATCTTGATGAGATTAGTTTGCGATATTATAATCAGTACATTTATCGTGATGTGGAATTGATTCCAAATATGTCTCCGCTATTGTCTGGAAATAAAAGGATTACTGTAGGTAGAATAACTCCTGCAGGGGCACATACTACCAATGGTTTGGTTTTTGAAACAAGCTGGTCGCCCAGAGAGAATAACACCTTGATTGCCGGAATAGATGTCTGGCAAAGAAGTGTACTTACCACACGCGAGAAATTCATTACTCAGGAAATACTAAATGAATTTGGAGAGCTTATAAAAACAATGGAAATTGTGAAATCAGAAAAGCCAACTCCTGATTCACGATTTACCAGTGCTGGCTTATATATCCAGGACGACTTTAGTTTAATCCATGACAGATTAGACATACAGCTTGGTGCTCGTTTTGATGGAATCCATGTTTCTAATGAACAGGCATTCAATCCAATGTCTTTGAGTATCGATGGAGAATTGAAAGATCCTGTTCCAGGACAGCGGCAGACTTTTGCCGAGAGTCAGGAACTTGATTTGTCATGGAGTATGAATGCCGGTGGCTTGTATCATCTGGATAATCAGTTTGATCTGGCGTTTAACTTTGGGAGATCTTTCAGAAGCCCTTCTCTCGAAGAGCGGTTCAAATATATTGATCTGGGATCTAAGGTAAGACTTGGAGATCCATTGCTAGAACCGGAAAAGGGATGGTTTGGTGACCTGGGTTTTCGTTTATGGAATGAAAAGATTACCGGAAAGGTTAATGTTTTCTCAAATTATTTAGACAATATGATTGTTGAGAAGCCTGGTGTGTTCATTTATAACGAAACAGATACCTTACCTGCTTTAGTCAATACTAATGTCGATAAAGCATTTCTTGCCGGATTTGAAGCTCGTTTTGATTACTTGATGTCGAATTCTCTTGTATTCTCAGGTCAAGCTTCTTATGTTAAGGGTGTTGATTTGCTTAACAACAGTAACCTGCCCCTGATTGCACCTCTGAGTTCTTCTCTGTGCTTGCGCTATCATTTGGCCGGATTCTTTTCTGCTCAATGGACCACAACAGCAGTGGCTGCACAGAATAAAGTATCTGAAGGAGAGTCTGCAACAGAAGGATATCTGAAATCTGATTTTTCTATATTCTCAACACCCCGTCAGCTTGGTCAGGCTGGTTTTCAGATATTCTTTGGCGTAGATAATGTGTTTAACGCTGAATACACAAATCATTTATCAACCAACCGTGGAGTAATCAAAACCGAGGCAGGGAGAAATGTTTTTGTTAAGCTTCAATTAAAATTCTGATACTATTCCCTTTTTTTTACTTTTTTTGTATAAAAGTAAAATGATGATACTAAGAGCGGGAGTTCTATTATGTATTTTATTTTCGGCAATTCAATCCTTTGCCCAGATTGGTCAGACTCGGGAATATGATATTTTTGGGGCTGAAAATAAGAAAGTTACTATTCTGTCTGAGTCTCTGAAAGGGGCTGCTTTCTACTTGGTTTCTGGTCATGGTGGTCCTGATCCCGGTGCTATTGGTAAATATGGCCGATATCAGCTTAGTGAAGATGAGTATGCTTATGATGTAACTCTTAGGTTGGCCCGGAAGCTGATTGAAAAAGGTGCTCTGGTTTATATTATCACGAGGGATCCTAATGATGGGATCAGGGATGGGGCAGTTCTGAAAATTGATAAGGATGAGAAGTGTTATCCAAATCTGACTATCCCTCTGAATCAAACTGCCCGTCTTTCACAACGAACCAAGGCTGTAAATACTTTATACCGGAAAAATAGAGGCAGGTATCAACGCGTAATTATGATTCATCTTGATAGTCGCAGTCTGGGTGAGAATATTGATGTCTTTTTCTATCATCACCCCAAAAGTAAATCGGGCAAGCGTTTGGCGACCAGGCTTAAGAATAAGTTCAAAGAGAAATATGCAAAATTTCAGCCTAATCGGAAATATTCAGGAACAGTCTCATCACGGAACCTGTATGTGCTGCGTAATACCAAACCAACTGCGGTTTTCATAGAATTGGGTAATATCCGGAATACCCGCGATCAGCGCCGGTTTGTTCTCAAAGATAACCGTGATGCTGTGGCAAAGTGGATCGCCGAGGGACTGGAGGAGGATTTTAGTGCTCGGTGACTCCCCCTAAAACATTCCCCCAAAAAAGACTGCATTCATCAATAGCTTATGCTCACCGGCAAAATATCCTCTGAAGGTCGGATCATCAAAAAATGAAATCACTTTTCCTCTGCCGAAAGAATGAGGTAGTACCGCAACACTTTCCTTCAATCCTTCGAGGTTTTGTTTATTAATAAATCCACTTTGTAAAGGATTACTCGTGTAATACAATGGGTTGCCATAAGCATTGGATGATGGAGCAACAAAGCTTGACGAATTTTTGAATACGCTTATACTTGGTGTGTTATACCCGTAGCCTAGTGGATGTGTCAGATCAAGTTGGGCTTCAAAAATACTGCCGGGAATGGAACGTCCGATATAGTCTTTTCTCCTCTGAGAGAATGGTTTAAACTTCTTTTTGTCATCCTCATATTTCCCGGCTGATTTGGCTGAATAGTTGATGATGCCGGCTTTCTTAAGGAAATTATTAGCAGATTTTAAGGCAATTATTCTGCCTCCGCCCCGTATCCAGGTTTTTAGCTTTTCAGTCCCTTTTTCTCCTAGTTCAGAATATGACCCACTTGGCATAATAAGAGTGTTGTATCGAGATAAATCCAGACTGCTGAAACGCTTGATGTCGCCAAGAGTTACCGGTACATTGAACCTTGTGTCAAAGAGATGCCATATTTGTCCGGCTTCTCTGCTACTGGTGCTTCCACCGGTGAACATGAATACCTTGGGTTTTTCAAGAAACCTGAATCCACTTGATCCCAGATCAGGCCCTGTTATTGTGTATGCCGTATTGACCGGATGCACTTGTAAACCGTTTTCATTTGCAATATTATATATCATGGATTGCAGCTCTTGTCCTGTAATTTTTTGAGGTTGAATAGGTATCATTATTGTTCCGTAATCGAAGTTTAATGTTTCCCCATCATTTTTTGTCATGATAAATGGTTCAGATGATACTTTTGCGAGTATCCCCTGGTCTAACAAGCTGTAGAGGGCTTTTGGGGCCAGGTAAGGATCCCATTCAAACAAATAAGCCTGAGTGGCAATTCCTTTACTGATATTCCCAGATATTCCGGGAGCCTTATTCAAAGTCTTGCCTGTTTTGATTCTTGTCAGATCTCTTGCTTCAAGTTCTGCATAAGGAACCCCCATAGCTAGTGGAAGGGTCCAGCCGCTGATATCATAGAAGGTACTATCTCTGAAATTAGTCACCTTTTCCATCAGAGCTCTGATCATCCTGTATTGGGCTTGTTCGCAGTTGATGACATAAGAATCTTCTGTTGAAAAAGTTTTATTTGCAATGGAAACATCTCGTTTAAGTGAAAGAACCTCAATGTCATGTTGCAAGAGAAGGTCTACCATCATTGATGTTCTTAAGGGATCATTTGATGAACCAAAAATATAGGCTTTGATTCTACTTGCATTAGCCTCTTCCATGGCAGTTCTGAAGAATTCTACCTGGTTATATTGTAGTTCTTTTCTAATATTCCATGCACCTTCTACAGTAGAAAGAGATACGGTAACTTGATTTCTAATGGTATATGCAAAGCTCATAATGCCATAACTTGTTTCTTTTAAGTGTCCACGTGAGGATGCTTGCTCAAATAGGATTCCAATAGCTGCATTTACGTCTGGATATGAAGATCCTTTACCGAAGTAAAAATCATCAAAAACATCTTCAGTAAAATATAATGAGCCGATTTTGTCAAGAGCTTTTACATGATAGGTTCCAATTTTTTGTGTCAGAGCATAATTACTCTCTGGAACAATTGGATTTGAACGTGATTGTACGCCTGGCTGAAAGAAAAATGAAGAACTTCCACCCATCTCATGATGATCAGTTAATACCTGTGGTTTCCACATATGAAAGGCATTAATTCTTGCCTGGCTTTCAGGTTGTAACAATAAGAGCCAATCCCGGTTCAGATCATACCAATAATGATTTGTTCGGCTGCCGGGTTGAGCTTCTCTGAATTCAATTGAATTTGGATCAGGATTATTATGAAGGCTTTTATGAGAATTCACCCATGAGGCGAAACGATTTGATCCATCTGGGTTCAGGCATGGATCTATTAGGATAACAGATTTTTCTAAGATATCAGTAACTACTTCATCCTCGCAAGCAGCAAGATAATATGCAACAAGCGGAGCTGCATTCATTCCGCTTGGCTCATTGCCATGAACACTATAGCCTAATTGAACAACCAGATATTCATTGCGTACAGTTTTTTTATTTGCCAGAGGGTCAATGCTGGCAACATGATCTTTTCGAATTTTATCGATCTTCTTCTGGTTCTCGCCAGAGGTAAATGCTACTAACATTAATGGCCTTTTTTCATGAGAATAGCCCGTAATCTCAATGCTTACCCGATCTGAGGCTTCATCCAAAGCTTTCATATACTGTATAAGCTTGTCGTGAGTAATATGGAATTCTCCGATTTCATGTCCCAGAATTTCAGCTGGAGTAGGAATATCCATATTGTACTTTGAACCTTCAGGAAGAAAGTAATCAAGATTTTTTTGAGCAAAAGATGTGCTGGCTATTGCCAAACAAAGAAGCAGAATTCGAACTTTCATATTCATGGTATATTAAAGTAAAGAATAAAATTAGTTGATATTTTGGATAATTATGAATTGTTTAACATCCTTTATGATTTCTGATTCCTATCATACAAGATATTCTGAAAAAATAATTACTTTGTTACCTAAGTGTTTTAGTTATGAGTAAAGTTACAAAAGAGCTTATTCACCCACGGAGTATTGTTGTGGTTGGGGCTTCTAATGATATTAGTAAACCAGGCGGGAAAATTCTGATGAATCTCCTCGACGGTAATTTCAAGGGTGAGTTATTTGCATCCAATCCTAAAGAGGATGAAGTACAGGGAGTTAAGAGTTTTCGAAAGCTGGAGGATATTCCACAGGTTGATATGGCTATTCTTGCTGTCGCTGCAAAACATTGCCTTGGAGTAGTAGATTATTTATCTCATCAGAGAGGAACAAAGGCTTTTATTATTATTTCTGCCGGCTTCTCAGAAGAAAATGAGGAAGGCAGGATTCTGGAAGAGCAGATTGTGAAAATTCTGGATGAAACCGGAAGCTGCCTTATTGGTCCGAATTGCATAGGAGTTATCAATACTTCATATTCTGGTTGTTTCACCTGGCCGATTCCTAAGCTTGATACTAATGGGGTAGATTTTATTTCAGGATCAGGAGCTACAGCTGTTTATGTGATGGAATTAGCAATACCCCAAGGTCTTACCTTTAATTCTATCTACTCGGTTGGAAATTCAGCTCAACTTGGGATAGAGGATATGTTGGAGTACCTTGATGATAATTTTGATCCTGATACCAGCTCAAGAGTGAAGTTGCTGTATTTAGAGGCAGTCAATAAGCCTCAGAAACTTTTGAAGCATGCCAGTTCATTGATTCGCAAAGGCTGCCGCATTGCTGCCATTAAGGCGGGTAGCTCAGAGGCTGGCAGTCGTGCAGCTTCTTCGCATACAGGAGCATTGGCCAATCCTGACACTGCTGTGGATGCTTTATTGAGAAAAGCCGGTATTGTCAGATGTCACAGTCGCGAAGAACTTGCTGTACTTGGGGCGCTGTTCATGCATAAGGAGCTCAAAGGACCGAATATGGCAATCATTACTCATGCTGGCGGACCAGCAGTGATGCTTACTGATATTTTGTCTAATGGAGGATTAAAGGTCCCGGCTATTTCCGGACCAAAAGCAGATGAGTTACTTACGCATCTGCACCCCGGATCTTCGGTTTCTAATCCCATTGATATTCTCGCCACGGGAAAGGAAGAACAATTGAGTGCCTGTATGGAATTTGCAGATGAGCATTTTGAGGAAATAGATGGAATGGTGGTAATCTTTGGTTCTCCTGGCTTGTTTTCTGTTGATCCGATATATGATTTGTTGGATGAGAAAATGAAAACCTCCAAAAAGCCGGTTTTCCCAATTCTACCATCTATTATTAATGCTAAAGAAGAAATAGATCGTTTTCTGTCTAAAGGCCGAATTAATTTTCCTGATGAAGTAGCATTTGGAAGGGCATTGGTTCAGGCTTATCATACACCGGAGCCGGTAATGGCAGAGGAGCTACCCGATATTAATCGAGAGAAGATCAGGAGTATAGTGGATGGAGCGTCAGAAGGATATCTTAATCCTGAATTGGTTCAGGACTTATTGGATGCGGCTGGAATTCCAACAGCTAAAGAGATTGTTGTTGCAGAGGAGAATTCTTTGTTCAATGCAATCAAGGATATAGGATTCCCTATGGTGATGAAGGTAGTTGGACCTGTTCATAAGTCTGATGTTGGGGGTGTTGTGCTTAATGTGCAAAGCATAGAACAGGCTCAAATTGAGTTTTCCCGCCTTATGAGTATCCAGGATGCGTCTGCAGTGCTGCTGCAGGAAATGCTGTCAGGACAAGAATTATTTATTGGGGCTAAAGAGGAGGGTGATTTTGGACATCTGGTAATGTGTGGTTTAGGTGGAATCTTTATTGAAGTGCTAAAAGATGTTCAGGCTAGCTTGGCTCCTCTTGGTTCTGAAGAGGTAGATGGAATGCTGTTACGATTGAAAGGAAGAAAGCTTTTAGAGGGAACCCGAGGACAGGCAGGAATAAATATTGATTCATATAAGGATTGTATAAGAAGAGTTAGTGCTTTAGTTAGTGTGGCTCCAGAGATTGCAGAAATGGATTTGAATCCACTTTTGGGCACTCCTGAAAAGGTGATTGCTGTGGATGCAAGAATCAGAATAAAATCTGCATGAAAAATGGATAATGGGAAGAGGAAAATTTTATCTTTGTAGAACAAGAGAGATTATTTTATGGATAAAATCGCAATTTTTTACGGTCCGCAAGGCGGAAACACTGAAAAGGTAGCTATAGATTTAGCTAAGACCTTTGGTGAGAATGATAGCATCCTTTTGCAAGTTAAGGATGCTACTGAAATGGATATTGAGCCATATAAGAATATTATTTTTGGTGGTCCAACAGTTGGTAGCCATACATGGCGTGATGACAAAGGGCAAACAGATTGGGATCAGTTCCTTGTTCGCTTGTCTGAGATGGATCTGAGTGGTAAAAAGTGTGCCATTTTTGGTTTGGGAGATCACATAGCTTACGCACACCATTTTGTAGATGATATCGGTGTAATGGCTGATCGTCTTGAAAAGGCAGGAGCTTCTCTTGTTGGAGTGGTGCCAATTGATGGCTATGAGTTTGAAGCCTCTAAGGCACAAAGAGGGGATGTTTTTCTCGGTCTTCCGATAGATGAAGATTATGAGGCTGACAAAACTGAAGTCCGACTCGGGACCTGGGTAGATCAACTACGAAAAGAGTTTGTTTGACAAACAGGATATGAAAAACGGTGACTTAGTAGGTTGCCGTTTTTTGTTTTAAAGCTTTATCATCTTTATGGAAAATACGCCAATTAACAATCAAGTTGTCAGTGAGCAAATCACTTTGGCTAAATTGCCAAACATAGGAAGAGCAACAATTCGCGAGTTGGTGCGTCTTGTTAATGAAATAGAGCGACTGTCAGGAGAGAAATATGTTCGTATGGAGATGGGGGTTCCCGGACTTGAGCCTCCTGATATTGGTATTGAAGCTGAGATTGCTGCTTTGAAAAGAGGAGTTTCATCAAAATATCCCATGATTGATGGCGTTCCGGAACTAAAGAGAGAGCTGAGGCGTTTTGTGAAACTATTCTTGAATATTGATGTGGAAGTAGATGGGTGTATACCAACAGTGGGAGCTATGCAGGGAGCTATGGCTGCCTTCATGGTTGCTAACCGGTCAGATGCAAGCAAAGAGGGAACTCTTTTTATAGATCCTGGCTTCCCTGTTCAAAAACAGCAGTGTCGTGTATTGGGCCACAAGTATGAATCCTTCGATGTGTATGATTTCAGAGGAGAAAAATTAGGACCAAAACTAGAGTCGATGCTTGATGGAGGGAAGATATCTACTATCCTGTATTCTAATCCCAATAATCCATCATGGATTTGTTTTACAGAGAATGAACTTAAGACAATTGGCGAATTAGCTACGAAATATGATGCCATCGTTATTGAAGATCTGGCCTATTTTGGAATGGATTTCAGAAAGGATTATAGTTGTCCTGGAGAGCCTCCATTTCAACCATCGGTTGCAAATTATACAGATAACTGGCTTTTATTGATATCTAGCTCAAAAGCCTTCTCGTTTGCAGGAGAGCGTGTAGGTGGTATGGTAATTTCAGATGAGCTGTTTGATCGTGTCTATCCTGATCTGGGTAGATATTACTCGTCGACCCGCTTTGGCTATTCAATGATTTTTGGTGCTCTCTATAGCTTATCGTCGGGTGTCAACCATTCAGCACAATTTGGTTTGGCTGCTATGCTAAGGGAAGCTAATGATGGAAATTATAATTTTGTTGAAAGTGTTAAAGAATATGGCAGGCGGGCTGTTGTTGTAAAGAAATTATTCATTGAGAATGGTTTTTCTATGGTTTACGATACGGATGTGGACAAACCTATAGCTGATGGATTTTATTTCACATTCGCTTATCCGGGATTTAGTGGTGATGAGCTTCTTGAAAAGCTCTTGTATTATGGAATTAGTGCAATTTCATTGAATATTACCGGAAGTAGGCGAACTGAAGGATTGCGTGCTTGTGTGTCACAAATACATCCTGCTCAATACTCAGATCTGGAAAGCAGACTTAAGCAATTCCATTCAGATCATGGAGAATAGTTGTTTTACCATGTGTTTTATCAGGTATTTTATGCTTTGAAAACACTAAGTTTAGAAATATATTTTGACGATTAAATAAGAATAGGAGAATAATTATATGGCAAAATTCAGAGGTGCAATTGTTGTTGATACAGAACATTGCAAGGGATGTGGAGTATGCGTGCCCGCATGTCCTAGCCAGGTTATTGGTCTGGCCGAAGAAGTGAACAGTAAAGGATATCATTACTCATTTATGGCTAATCCGGAGGCATGTACCGGATGTGCAAATTGTTCAATTGTTTGTCCTGATGGGGTAATAACTGTTTACAAAGTCAAATTGGAAGTTTAGAAAATTAAGGCAAAGAATAATGAAAGAATTACGACTCATGAAAGGCAATGAAGCTATTGCTGAAGGAGCAATCCGTGCCGGAGCTGATGCCTATTTTGGATATCCTATTACCCCTCAGTCAGAAGTGATGGAGTATCTGATGATGGAGAAACCCCATGAACGTACCGGAATGGTGATTTTGCAAGCTGAAAGTGAAGTGGCCTCAATAAATATGTTGTATGGTGCAGCCGGAACAGGAAAACGTGTAATGACATCTTCTTCTAGTCCGGGAATCAGCCTTATGCAGGAGGGGATATCATATATGGCTGGTGCTGAGCTACCTTGTGTTCTGGTGAATGTGGTTAGAGGAGGCCCTGGCTTAGGTACGATACAGCCTTCGCAATCTGATTATTTTCAAACTACTAAAGGTGGTGGACATGGAGATTATCGTTTGCTGACTTTAGCTCCGGCTTATGTTCAGGAGATGTATGATTTTGCTGCTTTGGGTTTTGAGCTGGCATTTAAGTATCGCACCCCTGTGATGATTCAAGCTGACGGACTGATAGGTCAGATGATGGAAAAAGTTGAAATTGGCGATCAAGCTGCACGATTTACAGAATTTGATCAGTCATGGGCAACAACAGGCAAAAAGGGAAGAGAACGAAATATAATTACTTCACTTGACCTCGACCCAGCCCGTCAGGAGCAACATAACATTCACCTGCAGGCAAAATATGCTGACATTGTAAAAGCAGAAGTCCGGTTTGAAGAAATACAGACGGAAGATGCTGAGTACCTGTTTGTTGCTTACGGATCTAGTGCAAGGATTTCTCAGAAAGCGATGCAACTAGCTCGTGCAAAGGGAATTAAAGTAGGCTTATTCAGGCCTATTACTCTCTGGCCGTTCCCCACTGAGCAAATTGATGCTATTTCAAAACGAGTAAAGGGAATTCTGACGGTTGAGCAGAGTGCCGGACAGATGATAGAAGATGTTAAACTTGCCAGTCAATGCCGGGTACAAGTAGAGCATTTCGGACGTATGGGAGGTATGGTTCCTTCACCGGAAGAGGTTCTTGAGGCATTGGAGCAAAAATTGATCGGAGGTTAATATGGATATTAAAGAAATAATCAAACCCGAAAACCTGGTATATAAGAAGACTGGGTTGATGACAGACAACCCTCTTTCTTATTGTCCTGGTTGTGGACATGGAACAGCTCATCGTCTGCTGATGGAAGTGGTGGATGAATTGGGTATTGTGGAGGACACTATTGGTGTTGCTCCGGTAGGTTGCTCAGTTCTGGCTTATGATTTTATGAATGTAGATATGCAGGGAGCTGCTCATGGTAGAGCTCCTGCTGTAGCTACTGGTATAAAAAGATGCTGGCCTGATAAGTATGTATTCACATATCAGGGAGATGGTGATCTTGCGGCTATTGGAACAGCAGAAACTATTCATGCTTGTAACCGGGGTGAAAATATTACTATTATTTTTATTAATAATGGGATTTATGGGATGACAGGAGGGCAAATGGCTCCAACTACTCTGCCAGGTATGAGAACTACTACTAGTCCGTATGGCCGCGAAGTGGAAATGATGGGCAACCCTCTGAAAATTACAGAATTGATAGCTCAACTGCCAGGGGTTCATTATGTAACACGACATGCAGTGCATACTCCTAGAGCTGTTCGGAAGACAAAGAAGGCTATTTTTAAAGCCTTTGAGGTACAGAAGGAAAAGAAGGGACTGTCATTTATTGAGATTGTCTCAAACTGTAATTCAGGATGGAAAATGGAACCTGTTGCATCTAATATCTGGATGGAAGATAATATGTTCCCATTTTATGAGCTTGGAGATATTAAAATTGATGGTCAGTTGGTAACTAAATAATTCATAGGAAAATGACAGAAGAAATTATTATTGCCGGTTTTGGAGGACAAGGTGTTTTGTCGATGGGCAAAATTCTTGCCTACTCAGGAATTATGCAGGATCAGGAAGTGAGCTGGTTTCCGGCCTATGGACCAGAGATGCGTGGTGGTACAGCAAATGTGACCGTAATTCTAAGTGATCAAAAAATTAGCAGTCCGGTTTTGCGAGTCTATGATACAGCTATTATTCTGAATCAACAATCCATGGATAAATTTGAGGAATCAGTTAAACCTGGAGGTTTGTTAGTATATGATGGTAATGGAATCAAAAATCATCCTGCAAGAAAGGATATTACTATTTGTAGAGTAGATGCCTATGCCGAAGCAGTAAAAATGGGTAACACAAAGATATTTAATATGATTGTGCTAGGTGGCTATCTCAAAATGAAACCTATTGTGAAGCTTGAAAATGTAATGGCCGGACTAAAAAAATCCTTACCTGAAAGATATCATAATTTACTTCCGGCAAATAAGGAAGCGATTATGAAAGGTCAGGAAGTTATTACGGTTGTTGAATAGAATTACAAAACAAGCTTATTGAGTAAATGAATTTTTGGATTGCTTTTTTCTAAGAATCTTTGAGAGTAATCCGGGAGCAAAACGATTCAAATATATTCCGAATAATTCTGAGCCGCCGATATTGATGCTTCGGCGGTTCTTTTTTATAGATTTCAGTACTCTTTTAGCTAATTCGTTTGGATCCATGCCAGCAGATTGGTTTACTGACATTTTATTAAATTTCTCTCCATCTGCTTTCAAGGCATTTATTGAAATATTTGTTTTGATATATCCCGGACACAAAATTGTTATGATGATATTGTCGGTGTGCACTTCTTCCCTTAAAGCATTATAAAAGCCATGTAGTGCGTGCTTTGAAGCCGCATAGGCTGATCGCATTGGGGTTGCAAAATATCCCACTACTGAGGAGGTGACAATAATATGTCCCTTTTTTTGCTGAGTCATATAGGGAAGAACAGCTTTTGTAAGAGCAATTGATCCAAAGTAGTTAATATCCATTACTCGCTTATCTACTTCAATTGGAGTTTCAGATGCCAGAGCCCGCGTGCTGACGCCCGCGTTATTAAAGAGGTAATCTATTCGGCCAAACTTTTTAATAACAATACCAACCAATGTGCTGAAATCCTTATACTGAGATATGTCCATTGGTAGAATAAGGTATTGATTGTCTGATAGTTTGCATTCCTTAGCAACTCGCTCCAACTCGTCAACTCTTCTGGCTGACAGAACTAACTTTGCTCCTTGGCTTGCAGCTTCTTTGGCAATAGCTTCGCCAATACCTGCCGAAGCACCTGTAATCCAAAATATCTGATCTGAAAACTGTTTCATCCTGTAGATTTTGCATGAAAATAATCAATTTTTTTTTGCAATGCTTTACTTGCTATATTTGCTGCCAGAAATATGATTTATGCAAAATAAAGTAATTGCTGGAATACAGCAGATTGGAATAGGTGTTCATAATCTTTTTGATGCCTGGAAATGGTATAAGAATTCCTTTGGAATGGATGTGAGAGTATTTGAAGATGAGGCTGTCGCTGATTTGATGTTGCCATACACAGGTGGCGAACCCAGAAAAAGACATGCAGCTCTTGCGTTAAATATTCAAGGTGGAGGTGGATTTGAAATCTGGCAGTATAAGGGAAGAAATCCTCTGGCTCCGGCTTTTGAAATACAACTCGGTGACCTGGGAATATTTGCGGCGAAGATTAAATCAAAAGATATACAAAGAAGTTTCGACGAAATCAAGAGTTTGGGTACTGGTACTCTTGGTGACATAACGATAGCACCAAACGGAGTAAAACATTTTTATGTCAAAGATCCTTTCAATAATGTTTTTGAAGTAGTAGAAGGTGATTCATGGTTTCATAATGATAAAAAGCATGGTGGTGGAACAGCTGGAGCTGTGATTGGCGTAAGTAATATCGATCGCGCCCTGAAAGTCTATTCTGGAATACTGGGGTATGATAAAGTTCTGTATGATGAGGAGCGGGTTTTTGAAGATATGAATGGCGTGGCTGGTAGTGGAAATAAAATCAGAAGAGTGCTACTTGCTCATAGTAAAAAACGTTTGGGCGGTTTTAGTCGCGTTTTCGGAGATACGGAAATAGAATTGTTAGAAGTAAAGGATCGGAAGGCTGAGCTTATTTTTAAAAACAGACTTTGGGGTGATTTGGGCTTTATTCATCTTTGTTTTGATATTAATGGCATGGCTGCCTTGAGAAAAGAATGTGAAGACAGTGGTTTTCCTTTTACTGTTGACAGTTCAATAAGACACAGCGAGACATTTGATATGGGAGAAGCTGCAGGCCATTTTTCATACATTGAGGATCCTGATGGAACTCTAATTGAATTCGTTGAGACACACCGTATTCCGATTATTAAACAACTGGGTTGGTTTGTGAATTTAAAAGGACGTGATCCGGAAAAAAGTCTGCCTAATTGGTTGTTGAAGGCTATGAGGTTTAATCGGTTTAAAGGATAAGATTGACGTCTTTCGTCGTTCGTCTTTCGTCTTTCGTCGTTCGGGAGAGCTCAGATTTCTTTTATAGAATCCCATTTCTTGTATGTATTTCCATGCTTCCGGATGTAGAAAGTGTTTAACGTCTTTTCCATCTTGAATTGACTTTCTTATGAAGCTGGAGGAGATTTCCATTAATGGGGCTTCGATTAGCTCGAACTCCTGAGAGTCTGGTAATTCATGATTGGATATTCCTGGTCGGGGATATACCAAAAATCCAATTTGTTTTTTGAGTTCTTCAACATTTTTCCACTTGTGGAATGATGGTATCTGATCGGCACCCATTATCATTTTGAAGTCATGATCTGGGTGCTTTTCTTTTAAGTAAGTGATGGTGTCAATTGTAAATGACGGTTTGGGTAATTTAAATTCGATTGAACTGGATCTGAATCTTAAGTCATCTTCGATGCTTCGGTTAACAAGTTCAATTCGGTGATATTCAGACAGTAACCGGGCTTTGTTTTTGAATGGACTTTGCGGACTCACTACAAACCAAAGCTGATTGAGCTGAGAGAATTCAACAATGTAATTTGCGATTGCTAAATGTCCAATATGGATTGGGTTAAAGGATCCGAAGAATAATCCAACTCGCATTTTATTTATTTAAAAATGATTTTACAACATCAAGTGTCTCCTCGATAGCTTTACCCAGATTGTCATTAATAATGACCCTGTCAAAGTATCTAGAAAAGCCCAGCTCTTCTTCTGCTTTATTCAAACGCATAGCAATCTTCTCGGGTGAGTCAGAGGAGCGGCTGTTTAATCGTTTTTTTAATTCCTGTATACTTGGGGGCTGAATAAATATACCCAGTACCTGATCACCATATATCTGTTTAATTTTTCTTCCTCCATACACATCTACATCAAACAATACATGGTGTCCGTTATCCCAAATTCGCTGTACTTCAGACTTCAAAGTGCCATAGTAATGATCTGGATAAACTTCTTCCCATTCCAGAAAGTCTCCGCTATTTTTGCGGTTTTTAAACTCATCAGGACTCAAGAAAATATAATCTTTACCATCAATCTCAGCTGTCCGTCTTTCTCTGCTACAAGCAGAAATTGAAAACTCCAACATTAAATCAGAGTTCAATAAGCCTTTAGCAATTGAGGTTTTACCAGCTCCGGAGGGGGCGGATAGGATGATTAGTTTTCCGTCATTCGTCATTCGTCTTTAAGAAGTTTTCAGTTTTCAGAGCTCAGTTTTCAGAAATAAATACTTAATCTTATTTCCTAGCCTTAATTTCTATTTTCTACATCCTATTTACTTCCTCTATAGGATATTCAGTGTTTGTTCTTTAATTTTTTCCAGTTCGTCTTTCATTTGAACTACCAGTTGTTGCATGTCTTTATCATTGGCTTTGGATCCTATTGTGTTTATTTCTCGTCCAATCTCCTGAGAAATAAATCCAAGCTTTTTCCCAACTGGTTTTTCTTCCTCCATGGTTTCTAAGAAGTAGTTGCAATGGCTTCTTAAGCGAACTTTTTCTTCTGTTATATCGAGTTTTTCGATGAAATAGATTAGTTCTTGTTCAAATCTGTTTGCATCAATTTTATCTTTACCAATATGTTCTTCTAAATTATTATTGATACGATTTTTAATTTTTGCAATTCGTTCTGATTCAAACTCTTCCACATCAGAGAGGCGGGTTTGAATAATTTCAATCCGTGATCTGATATCTGATTCAAGAATTTTGCCTTCATGCAATCTGAATTCATTCAGTTGGCCAATTGCTTCATAAATTGCTTTCATTACCAAGGCCCATTCTTCAGGATCAAAGCCCTTCTTTGTGATAGATAAGACTTCTGGAAGTCGCATGGCTATTGGTAAAAGAGTTTCAACTTCAGGAATTCTGATTTGCTCAGACATCTCATTGAATTGCTCAAGATAATCAAGCAATACTGCTTGATTTATCTTTGTTTTCCTCTCGGTTTGCGTTTGTTCATACCAGATAGAAATTTCGATTTTACCTCGCTCAAGTTTCCTTGCCAGAACGTTTCTTAATTCTGATTCTGCTTCTCTGTAAATTGCTGGAAGCTTTGGGTATACATCGGTTTGCTTACTATTAAGAGTTTTAATTTCAATAGAAACAATTCTTTTTGGTAATTCGCAGCTGGCCTTTCCGAAGCCAGTCATTGATTTTAGCATATTTACATATTTTGTATAAGGAACAAAGTTAAGATAATGGGCGTAATTTTACTGTAAAGTGTCGCATAATGGGAGCTTCTTCCGTTATCTCATAGCCACGCTTGATTTCATCTTTTCTTTCCCATACCCTGATGGCAGCTGCAGCAATATAATTCATGTGGTTGTTGGTATATACTCTTCTGGGTATAGCCAATCTTACCAATTCCAGATTTGGGTATCGGTTTGTGCGCGAAACAGGATCTCTGTCTGCCATTATAGTGCCAATTTCTACACCGCGGATTCCTGCTTCCTTGTACAGCTCAATTGCAAGAGTTTGAGCTGGATACTCTTCACGTTTTATATTAGGAAGAAATTCAAGAGCATTCAGGAAAATTGCATGTCCTCCGAATGGCTTTTGCACGGGTACCCCTGCATCGCTCAAAAGGCTTCCAAGGTAGGCCACTTGTTTAATCCTGCTCTCCAGATAATGATAATCAGTTGATTCGTATAGCCCCTGAGCTAAAGCGGCCATATCTCTCCCAGCCATTCCTCCGTATGTAATAAAACCTTCAAATAAGATGTTGAATACAGTAGATTTTTTGAATACATCTTCATCTTTCATCCCAATAAAACCACCAATATTAACAATACCATCCTTTTTTGCTGAAATGGTCATCATATCTGCATAGCTAAACATCTCACGAATGATCTCTATGATGGTTATATCCTTATATCCAGATTCTCTTTCCTTAATAAAATAGGCATTTTCAGCAAAGCGTGCAGAGTCTATCAGAACTGGAATATTATGTTTTTCAGCCAGCTGCTTAACCTCTTTCATATTTTCAATAGAAACAGGTAAACCACCTGCAGTATTGCAAGTAATTGTCACCACGATAAATGGGATGTTTTTTGCCCCGTGCTCTGTAATTACTTGCTCTAGTTTCTCTAAATCTAAATTTCCCTTGAAAGGATGATCGATATGAGTATCATAAGCAGCAGCAATAGTACAATCAATAGCTTGTGCCTTTCTAAACTCAATATGACCCTTGGTTGTGTCAAAATGAGCATTGCCGGGAACGATATCATTCTCTTTTACCAGGGCAGAGAAAAGCACATTCTCAGCTGCTCGTCCCTGATGTGTTGGTAAGAAAAAAGGCATGCCGAAGATGTCAGCAACAGCATCCTTAAGCTCTGTGTATGATCTGGATCCTGCGTAAGATTCATCTCCGCTCATTATGGCTGACCATTGCTTATCACTCATGGCTCCTGTTCCGGAATCTGTTAGAAGATCGATGTAAACCTGATTGCTTAACAGATTAAATAGATTATAATTGGCATCTTTTATCCATTGGGTACGCTCTTTCAGTGTGCTGCGATGAATGGATTCTACCATTTTGATTTTATAGGGTTCTGCGAATGGCAAACTCATGATTATTTTAATTAAAGTAGTAAGAATACTTGTGTGGTAGACAACATCTTACTGCAAAGGTCAAAAAATAATTGGAATAAATGATGAATTCGTCCGTTTCTAATTTGTGTGCTTTTAGCAATTGTTAACTTTGTGATGAATATTGATGAATAGGTCTGAAATGAAGATTAGATTTTTTCTTGTGCTGATTTGTGGGCTGCTAATGTTGCCCTCTGTTGCTGCTGGGCATGATTATGTTGATGTAAGGACTGAAGAGGATACTATCAAAATCAGTCGGGATTCACTTCTTAGGGTTATTTATTTGAAAGATTCTATGTTACTGCAGGCTAGCCTTGATTCTTTGGCAACCAATAATCTGCTTGAGATGGTGTGGTGGGAGAAAGATTCGCTGCAATCTGAATTGATGGGTTTAAAATATGCTCAGCATCTTGACAGTATTTACGAAGGGCAGCAAGATTCTGTGTGGGCCGAGTTTAACAGGAGTAATAGATGGGCTTTAAGAGATTCTTTATTCAAAATTGAAGAAGACTCGGTAAGGTCGGAGTTAGGATATCTGCTTGAGGTTGTTTATAATGATTCAGCTCGAAGTAATAACCCTAAAAGGCTTCGGAAGCTTTGGGACCGGCTCATTTATCACATGGGGAATGATTCTACTTATTTCTGGATTCATTATGCTGAAGGTGACTCTGTGGGTGTTGTGCTGAGAGGTGGACAGGAAGTAAGAAATGCTATTTTTCTTACCAACCAGCAGGCTGACTCAGCTAAAGTGTTTCTGCATGGAACAGGTAAGCATGACTTGCATATGTGGGTGGATGAGAATTTATTTTTGACCCATGTCTTGAAAAGAACGGCAAACCCTGAAGAGATAATGGTTGATTACAAAGATGTTTCTATTATAAAAATCCCCAAGAAAAAGCTACCAAAAGCACCTCCGCAATATTGGACTACTAATGGAACAATAGTATTTAATCTTGATCAATGGGCGTATTCAAATTGGGCAAAATCAGGAGATAATAGATTAACATTTTTGATTGATAATAAGGGTCTTGCCAAATATAAAAAGGGTAAATTATCTTGGACCAGCGATTACTGGTATCGCTTTGGGGTGATTAAATCAGAAGGAAGACAATTACACAAAAATGTAGATAATATGCGAATAACATCCAACCTTTCGCATGTGGCCTTCAAAAAGCTGAATTACTCGGTGAAAGGTCAGTTTATTACTCAGCTTTTTCCAGGATACAGATCTCCTGGTGATTCTATCGCTATCTCCAGGTTCATGTCGCCAGCAACCTTAAACTTGGGGGGAGGGATGGTTTATGTGATTGATAAGGGTTTTTCAATAAACCTTCAGCCTATTTCAGGTAAGTTTACTTTTGTTATGGATACCCTTACCGCAGCGCATGCTAGATATAAATTAGATCCGGGAAGTCGTTTAAAGAGTGAGTTTGGAGCTACAATGTATATTAATTATAAGAAGTTATTGTGGAAGAATATTAATATGACTTCTAAGTTAAAACTGTTTTCTAATTATCTAAACAATCCACAGTTTGTTGACGTTGACCTAACTACACAATTTACCTTAAAGGTGAATAAATATGTAAGTACTTCTCTGTATGTTCATATCATATATGATGATGACATTATCATTCCTTTTTATGAATGGATAGATGGCGTTAAAACTAAAACAGGAGAAGGGAAGCGTGTGCAGCTTCAAGAGCACTTTGGGATTACTTTTACTTATCATCTATAGAAAAAGCTCCAACAAAACAAAAGCAGCAAATACTACAGAGGCAGTTCCATTTGTAGTGCCAAAAGCCCTGTTTACCTTGCTTAGATCATCAGGTTTTACAATTACATGCTGATATATTAATAGCGTGATAAAAAGAACAGAGCCCAATAAGTAAAACCATCCAAATTTTGCAAGAATCCCAGCCAGGATTACCAATAGGGCAGTGATTACATGTATTCCGGCAGATAGTCTTAACGCTTTTGCTTTTCCTAACCATACAGGAGCAGAAAAAAGATTAGCATCTGAGTCAAACTCATGGTCTTGAAGTGCAAAAATGATGTCAAAGCCTGAAACCCAGGTGAAAACAATCGCAGAAAAGATCAAAGGCAGCCAATGAAATTCGCCAGCAATTGCAAGATAGGCACCAATTCGTGCAAGACTCAGACCAAGACCAAGTATGAAATGGCATAAAGCTGTAAAGCGTTTGGTAAGACTATAGCCCATAATGACAATGATAGCCACCGGACTGAGCCAAAAGCACAAGCTGTTAATAAACCAAGTGGTAGTAATAAACAATATGGCATTAATAAGAGTGAATATTAAACCATTTTGTGAGGAAATAGTGCCGTTTGGAATTTCTCTGCCTGCTGTTCTTGGGTTCTGTGCATCTATTTTGCGATCTGCCCAACGATTGAAGCCCATTGCAGCATTTCGTGCAAAGACCATGCAGAGGATGACAAATATAAAAATTGTCCAGTTCATCGAATAGTCATGAAGCTTTGTTGCAATGAAGAATCCGATTATTGCAAAAGGAAGTGCAAATATTGTGTGAGCAAATGTGACCAAAGAAAAGTAATGACCTAGTGTTTTAATCATTCGTGTAAACAGCTAATTAATTGTTGCGCAAGTTTATAAATTTTAATGATAATTTTGGACATGATTCAAATGGTAATTACAGACCTTGATGGTACTTTGCTGAATTCTGAACAAATAGTCAGTAAGAAAGACTATGATTGTCTGCTTAGTCTTGGTGAACAAGGAATTGTTCGGGTGATTGCTACCGGACGTTCTCCATATTCATTTTCAGAAGTTATTCCAAAGGACTTTCCTATTGATTACCTTGTTTTTAGTTCAGGGGCAGGACTTATGAACTGGACTACAGGTGAAGTTTTGTCTTCTTTCTCATTAACTGCAGATCAGGTTCATGAACTTGCTTTAGTTTTCAGAGATCAGAATGTTCCGTTTAAGGTACTGGATCCTGCACCTGAAAACCACAAGTTTTTCTATTTCACTAATGGTAATGCTCATCCCGATTTTAAAAAGAGGATGGAGTCTTATCGTGGTTATGAAAAGGAGATTATGTTCAATCCTCCAAATTATGGAGAAGCTTCACAGTTCTTGATAATCTTATCAGAGCTAGGTGAATTTATTCGATTATCAGCCTTATGCAAAGGTGTGAAAGTGATAAGAGCCACATCACCATTAGATCACAAATCTATATGGATGGAGGTTTTTCATCCCGATGTGTCAAAGGGAAATGCTTGTTCATTTCTCTGCAAGCATCTTGGAGTAGACCAAAATAAAACTATGGGCGTTGGTAACGATTACAATGATATCGATTTGCTTGATTTTACAAGTCAATCATTTATTGTTAAAAATGCTCCGGATGAACTTACACAATCCTATCAAGTAGTTGCTTCAAATAATAATTGTGGGTTTACTAATGCTGTTCAAGCTGCCGGAATAAAGTTTTAACGCAATGTTGCTCCCAATTTTTGTTCAAACCCTGAGAAAAGAGATTTCATTAATTTATCAATCTGCTTGTCAGTGAGGGTTTTACGCTCGTCTTGCAGGATGAAGCTAACAGCATAGGATTTCTTGTCTTTACCCAGCTTGTCGCTAGTAAAAACATCAAAAAGATTCACTGACTTAAGAAACTTTTTCTCTACCTGAAAAGCAAGTTGTCTGATCTCTTCAAAGGATCTGGAGCTATCAACCACTA
>JAGLDP010000122.1 GCA_023145515.1 Bacteroidales bacterium | reverse complement strand
CATTTCCAATAATCCTTGAAGCAATAAAGCCAAACCTGCTTATATATGTTATCAATATGATAAAGACGCTACCATAGATAAAGTTCAATGATGGAGTATTATAATACCGAATAAATGCAATACCAAGAACAGTGGAAGGAACAATGAAGGTTAATAGCAATAAATAATTAGGCGCTTTAAACTGGTGGCGCTCTTGAACATAGGCGGCCCATAATCCAATAATAGTAATTAACAAAGCTCCGGCAAAAGCCAACTTAACCGATTGGTAAGCTGCTGTGTGAATCAGTTCCCATGCTTTTCCAAAGAAGAGCATTCGGCCTGAAAAGGACTGATATATCAGAATGAAAACTGGCAATAGTAGTGCAATAAATAATATGATTAATAGAAATCCATGGAATATCGCTAGTTGCTTATCAGCTCCATACTTTTTAGAGATACTTCCTCTCACTTCAATAGAAAAGAAGGGGGCATCAGATAAGTATCGAGCCTCTGCCAGCAAGAGAAAAAGGCATATAATTAATAAAAGGACAGACTGACCGATAGCAAGTTGATAATTATAAAAAGCTGAAAACTGAGTAAATACTTCGCTGGTGAATGTATGCACTCCGAAGAAGGATGGTACCGAAAAATCGCTTAAGCTGAAAATAAGGACAAGTAGAAATGAGATTGTAAGAGCCGGACGTATCAGAGGGAATATGATTTTTTGCAACATTTTCCTGAATGGCATTATTAAAAGACCAGCTTCTTCGTACCCGGCATGTATTTGAGATAAAGCGCTACCAATAATTAGCATGGCTAAGGGAAAGAAAACCAGTGTATGTACAAAAACAAGTCCAACAATAGAGGAAAATGCTGCAGTATTGCCAAATAACCAATAGAAACCATCCTTCCAGGCAACTGCAAAAATGTAGGGAGAAATAAAAAGAGGGAGTAATAATGCGGCCTTGTAAAAACCACTAAATGATATTTTGAACTTGTAGAGCAATAAAGCACAAGCTGTACCAATAGCTGTTGCAAAAAGTGCCGCCAATGAAGAAAGCAGAATACTTTTTCCGATCAAAAGCAATGTCTTCTGACTAATAAACGACTGTAAAACAGCATTGTCTGTACCGGTTAGCCATTGAATAATCAATAAAACAAGTGGCAGCAAAATTAATACAGCCAATAGTAATACTAGTGTAAATCGGGTAATATGTTTACTTATTTTTCCAGCCATTGTTTCAACCATGGTTGAATTTCTGCAAGCTTTTCGGATGTAAGTTTATAATCAATTTTCATCGGAACAATTTGATCCAGTGAAGGCAGATCCCCAGGAATATCAGTATCCTGTATCAGTGGCATTTGCGCACAGGATATAGCCAATTTACTTTCTGTTTTACTACTCAACAAATAGTTAATAAACAATTTAGCATTTCCTGAATTAGGAGCTCCATTTATCAAGCTAATTGCATTAGGCATAATGAGCGTTCCGATACCTCCTGCTTGCTGGTCGAGGAAAATAAAATCCACATCACTGCTTTCCTTCATTGCTTCAAACGCATCATCAGTATCAGTAATCCCAAATGCTACTTCACCGTTCATCACCCGCTTTTTCACATCTCCATTGCTACTCGCAATTACTAGTTCGTTATCTCTCAAAGCATTCATCCATTGCCTGGCATCCTCATCTCCCCAGGTAGCAAAAATTGCAGATACATGAAAAGTGGTAGTGCCAAATAAAGGGTTGGCAAATGTAAACTTAGCTTTATATTGTGGATGAATAATATCGATAATGGATTGTGGCAAGGAATCAGCAGATATCAGCTTTTTATTATATATCAGCACTCTTGCCCTGGCACTAAATCCTATCCAATGGTTATCAATCTCCTTAAAATGCGCCGGAATTAAGTCGGTTTGGTCTGATTGAAATGCTTTAGTAATACCTATTGATTGTAATACTCCATTTCGCACAGGATCGCCGCTCCAAAACACATCACACTGAGGATTCTTTTTTTCAGCAATAAGCCGATTCATCACTCCTGTTGATTTAGTTTCCTCGGTGTCATAAACAGCTCTGACTCTGATACCGGTTTCCAGCTCAAAATCTTTCAGTATTGGTTCAGAAAAAATCTGATCAACTGTTGTATACACGATTACTTCATCAGAATTATTATCACATCCGCCAAGAACAAGAAATGACATGATGCTTAAAAAAAAGATCTTTTTCATTTACTATTAAATTTCAGGGTATAGCTCACAGTACAATCACCGCCATAGATATTACTTCCAGAAGGGACATAGAGATATACAGGTTCACCATCGATCAGCAATAATTGCGGGCGTTCGAACTTTGCATAACTCCTACCTGTTGGTCCGTAATGAATGGCAATATCTGACATCTCAAATTCGGTATAATCATTAATATGGTGAAAACCTTTTTCATAGGTATCAAAATGTATCCCATCCTCCGATGTCCAAAGCAGCCCTCCTCCTTGCTCAATCATTCCATGATTATCGGTGGTCAGCAAGGCAAATTTTCCTTTATACATAAAAGCGTAACCATCCTCTATATTCCGATCATTGACAGTAACCGGAAAAGGCATCTGTACGTAGGGGCCTTCCAGATTTTCAGAAACGGCCAATCCCATACGTGCCTTTTCAGATTTAAAATAAAGGAAGAAGCCTCCATCAGGGTGTTGCAAAAATGCCGGATTATTAACCCCATTGCCCGCTTTGTAATTCCAGTATTTCTCATTTTGCGGGGGAGCCAAGATTAATCCATCTTCACCTACTCTTTCCCACGGACCATTCAAACTGCTTGAGACAGCCATACCAATACATTGGTTCGACGGATGTTTTTCAATGCCATCATTACCAATATATAACAGCACATAAAGGTCATCTACTTTATGTACAGCCGGGTTGTGTGCGCCAAATTCATCCCAGTTATCTTCACCAGTTCCTTTGAGAGCAACATCAGAAAAAACAAAGGGTCCTTCGGGTGACTCACCAACATAGTGCGCAATTTCGCTGTGTGTACGCCATCCCGGGTCAACTCTCAGTTCACATGGCCAGCGTGCCACAAACAGGTGTACTTTGCCATCGTCGCCCATGATAGGCGATGTTCCCCAAATAGTGTATCCGGGTTCTTCAACAGCTATTCCGACAAACTCCCATTGGTCTGCAAACGCCTCACTCTGAGCATATATGGGTAGCTGACACAATAGAAGAATAAAGAAATAGCAATAGATAGTTTTCATTATTTCTTACTTTATTTCACGTCTTTCATTGGAGTCTCTTTCATTGGAGTCTCTTTCATTTCAAGAATCAGCTTTCCAAAACCCTTGGGCACAAAATCTTCATAATCGTTTTGAGCCAGAGCAAACTCAGAAGCAGAAAGATTAAGTTCTCCGATTTGCCAAATCGGTTTATGATTAGTGTTGTCAGATAGTTGACAATCTATTATACGTAAACCGGTTACATCATCCGTCAAAATGGGCACATGAGAATCAGGTTCTTTTACCTTGTATATTGCTTTTTGTGAGAACAAAAAGCTTGTCAGCACAGCTCCATGATCTGAGGGGAATTCGGGAAAACTTCGTGTATTATTCGAAGAGTGATGAACAATTGTGCGGGAAGTGATTGGTTTGATTTTCTTTCCTGCACAGTATATGAAATCAATTCTGGCATAAGGATCTCCATATTCAGGTTTCGGATTTTTAACAACAGGAACAAAACCTTTTTCTGTTTCATAAGTAAAACCTTGTCCGACAGTAGTCCAGGTATGACCTAATGTCTCCTGAGTAAGCTTAGGATGGATAAATCGATAAGTATCGACAAAACCGGCTTTCTCCATAGCTAAAGAAGTCGCTATAGGCAGAATACGTGCATAATTGAGCCCCTTTTCTTTAGTTTCCTGTGTATAATCACAATGGGAAACACAATTAAAATCTCCTGCAACGATAACAGGAATAATATTTTTATTAGCAAGGTCTTTCTGAAAATCGGGGTGTTGTAGCAGTTCTTGAATATGGTTATAGCGATTCTCGTCGCCAGCAATAAAATCTTTATCTGTGAGATTCTTATTCTTTATTTCAACAATATGCCTTCCACCACTTGTGAGCCAGATATTATAGACTCTGATTTTCTCTCCATTTGACAACTGTGCAGTTGCAACGATAAAGGAAAAAGGGGATAGGTTTTTGATCGTACCAAAATCCTGAAGTGGATAGCGACTGAATATTGTAAGGTTGGCATCAGGTGAAGGTGTGTAATAATGATATCCTAGCGCTTTTGAGACATCTGCTGCTGAACCATATGTTTCAGTCATTGTGATTATATCTGCTTTGCTTTCCCTGATGATCTCAATCATGCGTTTACGTGCTGTATTGCCGTTAATTGTATAACGTGAATCCTGATTGAGGCGTCCCCAAATGTTCCATGTCATCACTTTAAGTTGAATGACTTCTGCATCCAAAGCTTTACTATCCTCCTTTGCTCCATAATCTGAGGAAAACACTTTTGTTTGTGCTTCCACACACAAAACACTTATAAATAACAGTGCTACATAAACAAAACTTATCTTTTTCGTAGTCATTTCGGTGCTCAGCCTTGAGTAATTCTGAAAGCTTGAATAACATCCCCATGCCGAACATACAGTTTACCATCATTTATTACCGGATGTGCAAAATGCTCCTTTGCTCCCTTTGACATTTTAAATTTGCTAACTACTTCCATATTCAGAGGATCTTGTGTAATCAGCATTACTTGTCCTCTGAAATTGTAATAATACAGCATACTGTCTGCTGCAATTACTGCTCCGCTACCAATTTTCAGCAGCTTTTCAATTTCTCCTGTTTCTGCATTAATACTCATAAAGCCAGGCTTTGCCGAACCGCAGCCATATAAATGATTTCCAATTTTAACAATACCACCCATGTAGCTATCAAAATTCTTATTGCGCCAAACTTCTGTTATGCTTCTCCCATCCTTTGACAATTCTAATTTAACACCACCATTTCCATCTCCAGCGGCATAATAAATATATCCATCCTCATAAATGATTGTGTTGGAGTGTGTATCCCCTTTTCCCGGTTCACGCTCTTCAACTTTAATATTATCCTGATTATGAACCCAAAGCAATTCTCCGGTTTTGGTATCATGGCCCATCATTTCATAGGCTGTAAAGTTCACCAGTACATTCCTATCCTCCAGCTTAATAATCTGAGGTTGGTTATATCCCGGACGTTCACCAGCACCTTTACTTATCCAGATAATCTCACTTGTAAATCGATTTAGTGCCACCACATTCGTATCTTTTCCACCCGGAATACAATACACCATATCATCTTCTATGATAAGTGCTTCTGAAAATCCGAATAAAGGAAATTCTCCATTCAAATCATTAATCATATCAATCGACCATTCCTTCTCACCAGTAATTCTGTTAAAACAGTAAATATTTCCCATTCCAGATGTTACATATACTAAATCATCAACAATTGTTGGAGCGCAACGTGAACCATTCCAATTCTTCACCCATTCCTTTCCAAAATCTTTTTTCCAATTTAGCTTACCCTCCAGGTCAAATGAGAATAAATAGGCCAGACTATCTACTTCACCCATAATGTACATACCATCCAGGGTGAAAACTGGCGACCCATATCCGTTTCCAATTCCCTCATATTCCCAAACTATTTCTGGTCCGGTTTTTGGCCAAGACTTCAGCAAGCCCTCGTCGCTATATATGCCACTTCTGTTTTCGCCACGCCATTCGTATACTTTTTGCTTTTGGCTACAAGAGTAAAATGAGATCAATAGTAAAGCTGCTACTAATCCGGTAAGTCCAGTTTTCTTCATAGGTACCATTTTTGAAAATTTCGCAAACATAAGGCATGAAGGTACAATCTTCATTTGAAATAGCAATTACATCACTAATCTTTACAGAAATCAATAATCTTCCGAAAGACACTTGGAGCCTGAAGGCTATGTCCTAAATTTTGGGTTATCATCAATTCAGATCCTTGCCAGCATTGATGCACAATCTTAGACTCTTCAAGTGGAATAATTGGATCTTGCTCATCCTGGATAATCAATCCGGATGCAGGGATTTTTTTCACAAAATCGGCAGTCGTGAAATATGAAATCTCAAATCCAAACACTTCTTCAAAAGTACTTGAAACAGCCTCTCTGGCTTTTTGATTTAAGCCCTGACTTTTGTAGAATTGGTCAAAAGAAGTACTCAACTTGGATGGAGCAGCCATTAGAATTAGTTTTTTAATAGATTGAATCTCAGACTTACCACAACAAGAAGAAACCGACAATCCCCCAAATGAATGTCCGATAACAATTTCCGGCAAGTAGCTATTTGAGATCACTCTTATTGACTCTGCATACAGAACACCATTTGCTATTTCACTTCCTGATTTGCCATGAGCAGGAGCATCCATAGCCACGATATCAAAACCTTCGCTCTTAAGCATGGATATCACAGGTCGCCATCTGGCGGCATTATCATCCCAACCATGAGCCAGCAAAACTCTCTTACCGGGTCCGTGCCATCTGTAAGTCTGGATTTCGAAATCCAGGACTTTATACCTCCTTTGCTCACTATCTGACAGAAATTTGTTTTCTTTCTCTGTAAAACCTCCACCTTTAATTGGTGTACAAAAAAACCTTAATGCTAATAAACCAGCTTTTCTTGGATCAGAAGGAGCAAGATTATTAATTAGTTCGCCAGGATTACCCTCTGGTAAGGGATATTGCAGTAATCTTTTCATTTACAATGCGATAACTATATCTGAACTATTTTAAAAGCCATAAAGCTAGCTAAACTGAAATATATCGCCAATGATATGGCATGAATAAAAGAGATAAAACCAATACCTTCGCAGCTCTAATTAAGAAAAAAACTCATGTCTTTTGAATCCCTGGGCTTAGCACCCTATCTGCTTAACACTTTAAGCGCTCAAAATTACGACCTACCATATCCCATTCAAAATGAGGCTATTCCATCGATACTAGACAAAAAGGATGTACTTGGCATTGCTCCTACCGGATCTGGAAAAACAGCTAGTTATGTTTTACCAGTTTTAATGAATCTTCAGGGGGAAAAAAATATTAAGAACCGGCATATAGAAGTACTGGTGCTGGTTCCAACAAGAGAGCTAGCTGCACAGGTAAGTGAGGTTTTTAGTATTTTCAGTAAAGACCTGCCCAATTCTGTTAAATCACTGGCGGTTTTTGGTGGTGTTTCAATTAACCCACAAATGCTGGCTATTCAGGGTGTTAGAATTCTGGTTGCCACGCCAGGGCGTCTATTGGAATTGATTGAATCTAATGCTGTACACATTAGTGACATCACAACACTAATACTGGATGAGGCTGATAAAATGCTAAATCTGGGATTTAAGATGCAAATTGAACGCATTTTTGAATTACTGCCCCGCAAACGACAGAATCTATTATTCTCAGCTACCCTGAGTGATGATGCAGGTAAAATCTCCAATATTCTTTTGAAAGACCCTCATGTCATTAAACTAGGGACAAAAGAATATGACATAGAATTAATCAAACAATCTGCATATATGGTATCCGAAGATAAAAAGGGACCATTATTGCGTTACCTGATCACTCACAACAATTTGCAACAGGTTCTGGTATTTACTTCTTCAGTATTTAAGGCTGAAAGTGTGGTTAACAAACTGGTTAAAAATGGAATCGATGCTGAAGCAATTCATGGCAAAAGGAGTCAGCATGCCCGTACCGAGGTACTAAGACAGTTCAAAAGCGGAGAATTACGCGTTATGGTAAGCACTGATTTGCTCGCTCGTGGGATAGATATTGAATTCCTGCCTCATGTAATTAATTACGAGCTTCCACGCTCACCCAAAGATTATATACATCGGATCGGCAGAACCGGCCGTGCTGAATCTCCTGGTGAAGCCATCTCCATCATAAGTCCTGAAGAACTCGCTCATTTCAAGGTCATTCAAAAGAAGATGGGCAAAGTAGTTCCCTTAATTGAAAGCCTAAAAGGGATGGATATTTTTGGAAATAATCCCAATGCCTAAAGTCGGAGTTGATGCTATTATATTCGAAACAAATAGGACATTTTAAAGTAAACCATATAATTCTCTCTACTGAGTGCTTTATCATAGTACTGACGTAACTCCTTATAAGACAAATAGAGAGTTGAGCCGGCAAAAAACTCGTAACCTATAAGAAAATCGTTTTGATTCGTTTTATTCAGGGTATTATACTGGAGGATAATCTTTGAAAAAACATGAGGTGTTATCTGATAATGAAAAGAATTATGGAATAACCATGCTTCATAAAGAGTATTCTGATCCCCATCAAGTCTTTGCTGATAAAATCCGCTTGAATTCTTAATAAGGATATTTGATGCAGGTTTAAGTGTAATACCCAGATTCAGGCTTTTATTAACACCTTCCTGTTGGCCTGTAAAATTATTCACGTATAATCCACGCTTACTCTCTATATAACTAATGCTACCATCAATCACTGAACCTGTTGAACTGGCAATATTCATACTAAAGCTATTGCCAGGATACATTTTCTCATTCCAGGTATATTGGTCGTCAATAAGCAGTTGAGAACGCTCTTCACCAATACTTACTTTTATGCCTGCATTAAATTTATTTATTGTGCTAACAGATATGCTTGCATCTGCACTTTGTTTAACCGGTAATCCAACATAAGCATGTGAGTAATTACCCACAGCAGACATCAAAATAGATTCAATACCCCACTCAGGCAAATGCCATCTGTAGCCCAACATAAGTTGAGGGTTACGATAACCTGCCTGACCAACTATTCCTGTTCTGGGATTATAATTTGGTCCTATATCGAGATAATTAAAGCTATAATTAACTCCTTCAATTTTTTGAATCCGATAATTCAAGAAAACAAGGGAATTCTCACTATTAGAGCAATTTGAGTTAAAGCTTGATGCCAATTGAAATTGAAAATGTTGCTCATACCCATTACTAAATTGTCCGTCAACAGAAACGTTTCTATTATAGTCAGTTCCCATTGTTTCAAAGCCACTCATCATCATGCCAATTCTTGAGGTTTTGAGTACATCTCTTTGAAAGCGTAATGCATGAATCAGTTTTTCTTCACCTGAAAGCGGGGCATCCCATGCTGCCAAAGCTCCAATATTCCAAGGCCCCTCTTTTCCGGTTAATTTTGTCATCGCTTTAGGACTTTCAATTCGTCGGCTATAGAATAGTGGATTGGCTTGGGTAAAATATGATGCTCCCTCGTTAAAGAAAGGACGGTTCTCTGCAAGTTGGTATTCGTAAGGACTAAAATTAACAAAGAAGGGATCGCTCTCCACCTGTGAGAAATCAGGTGCAAGTGAACCTTCCAGAACCATATTTGAAGCCAATCCAAGCTTTACATCCAGTCCAACAGCACCATCACTTTCAGAAAAGGATTCACCATTAGAATATCGAAATGCACCGTAAGGCAAAATTTCAAGATTATGCCCCTCAGAGATATTCGTCATACCGCTAGCTTCCATAAATTTGCTGTTATAATCTTCATCATACCTGCAATCAATAGAATTTACCATCTCTCCTTTATGCTGAATATTCCTGCCAATTACGATACCCCAGGTTTGTATATCCTGATCTGGAAACCGGAGGGATTTGAATGGGATGGCAATTTCTCCACTCCAACCCAGACTATCAATAATACCGGCAGATCTCCATATTGTTTCAAATGAATTCTTCTGCACTCCCAGAGGATTGATCATAAAAAGAAAATTATCTCTTTTATTGTCATAAGTGTCCAGATAAATATGTGCATAGTCATTATTCTGCCATAAATTTCTTTGAGTTAAAGAAGCTCTTATTTTATCCGGCTCAGAATCATAACAACGAAAGCCAACATAAAGGTTCTTCTCGTCATATATAAGATAGGCGATTGTTTTTTCTGTTGGCTGAGCCCCATTATGAGGTGTATATTGATAAAATTCATCAATCACCTCAGCATCTTCCCACATCTTTTCATCAAGTCGGCCATCAATCTTTGGCGTAAGTGTTGTTAGGGGTATTACTATCTTTTGCCTGGCATTTTCACTACTCTGGCTATATCCATATAAGGATAGAAGCAACAAGCCAATACTCATTATCAACCTTTTAATGCTCATCTAATATTTATCCTTAAAAAGAATATTACCTGGAATAGGCTGATAGCTAATTTCATCAGACTTATAATGGACAGAAAGAGTACTGCTCCCTCCGCTTTGGAAGTACTCAACACTGATTAAGTGTTTTCCTTTATTAAGGTGAGTTTTGCCACTAACCTGCTTTACCGCATGCAATCCATCATTATCAACAACGAGCTTATTATCAATATACAGTTTACTACCATCGTTGCTTGAAGTATAGAAAGAATACTCCCCGGACTTATCTATTTGGATGTAAGAATCGAATTTGAGAACGAAATAGTGTTTTGGATAATCAGTTTCATTTAAATCAAAATGATATGCTTCACCTTTTGAATAAGGTTTCATTTTAGTAAGGTCAGGGAGTACAATAAAATCTCCCTTAAAGAGCTTCCAGTTAATCCCATTTCTATCAGGGTCGATAAAATCGTAGTGCACATTTATTACAGAGCTTGGCATTTCTCCTTCTTTAAATGCTTTTGCTTTTAGCAGTGTGGATTTGCTTATACTGAAGGACTTACTATACACTTCTGAATCTTCCGTAGGCTCGCTACCATCTGTTGTATATCTGATAAGCGCTTCCTTATTTTCACACTCAATCTGTATGTCAATCCCCCCTCCATCGACTATAGTTGTATCGAGTGGAGTAATTTTTGGTATAGAAGTATATGTTTTGGTGATAGTCTTTTTAACGTTTTTAGATGAAAAAGAATACGATCCGGATTCAACTTGAAAAACTGCCCTGTTATTCTCCCATTTTAGAAATACAACACCATCAGAATTTGAACTTGGTTTACCACCTTCAAAAACTTCATCTTTTTCTAGAGTAGGCACATAAATTGTTGCATAAGTATTTGCCGGAACTGTTATATCCCAATTGAATTTGTCTTCTGATAATTTCCAACTACTTTCTATTTTTCCATGAATTGAGTTATAGCTAGCATCAACATAACGCAAATCTCCCACAACATTGGGCTTCATAATAATATGCTTGAATCCGGGATTTTTGGGATCAGATTTTATTCCGGCAAGACTCTCATAATACCAAATTATCAAATCACCCAGGAGCATTACATGGTTTCCCGAATTCATGCCCGGATCGGCTTTATCGCCATTCCATAGTTCCCAAATTGTTGTTGCTCCATTTTCCACCATATATCCCCAACCAGGATAAGTATTTTGAACAGCAAGAGCATAGGCCACATCGGCATGTCCGTTTTCGGTTAGGGTTCGCATTAACCATTGCCCGCCGATAAGCCCATTACCAATATGATTTTTATTCTCACCTATTATCTTTCGAAGAAGGTTATCAATAATTACACTTTTATACTCAACAGGAACCAAGTCAAAAGCAAGAGCTAGAAGGTTAGCTGTGACAGTATTATTGCTATAAGTGATGTGATTCTTATCCAGGAATTTTCCATTGAAAGCAATTTTCATTTTATCGGCAGTTTTTGCATATCCGCTTGCCTCGTCTTCCTTGTTAAGCAGCAGTGCAAACTTCTCCATTAGTTTTATTTCATAATAAAAATATGCAGCAGCTATATACTCCGAATTTGTAGTTACTAAAGGAGCTTTTTCTTGAAGTAGTTCAAGAGTTTGAGGCGGAGTACACCAATCACCATAGGTATCTCTTAACATAAGTTCATCCGCTAAAAACCGACTCATATAATCAATCCACTTTTGCATATATGGATAATGAGTTTCAATAGTTCTTATGTCACCATACTGATTGTGAAGCATATCAGAAACGAAAAGATAAGTCCCGGGCCAGGTAGTATTATCGCTATAGTAAGGCCAATATGAAGGTGCTACATCAGGAAGACTGCCACTTTCTTGTTGTGCATTTTGTATATCGACAAGCCATTTGTTGTATAGACCAGAGACATCAAAGATGAAACTCTCACCAATACTTTCATTAGCTCTATCACCAAGCCAACCTTGACGTTCATCTCTTTGAGGACAATCGGTTGGAATACTACGGTAGTTACCTCTTATTCCCCAGTAGGCATTTTTATAGATACTGTTTATCATGTTGTTTGAGCAGATAAACGATCCCGATAAATCTAAGGCATCGTGTATCACTTTTCCTTTTATTGAAGACAAGTCGGGAATACCAGGAAATCCTTTCATTTCAACATATCTAAATCCATGGTAAGTAAATTTTGGCTCCCAACTTTCTTGTCCTTCTCCTTTTAATATGTAAGTATCCGTAACTTCTGCTCCACGAATATTATCAAGAAAAAGCTTACCATCGTCATTTACTAACTCAGCAAATCGCAATGATACATTGTCACCTCTGTTTCCTTTTACAAAAAGTTCAACCCAGCCAACCATATTTTGTCCCATGTCGAAAATAAAAACTCCGGGTTCAACTTCATTTACAGCAACAGGAATAAGCTCCTCCATTATTTTTATAGGCTCATTTGACTGGGCAACTAATAGCTCTCCTGGCTTTTCAACTAATTCGGCATTTATCCATTTTGCATCATCATAATTCGCTGTACTCCAACCATCAAGCTCCATCCGTGCATCGTAATACTCTCCATCGTACTCATTATTCTTTCTCGTTGGTCCATCTACGTTAAGCTTCCATGATTCATCAGAAATAACTCTAGCTCTTGTACCATTTTCATACTCAATTTCTAATTGACAAATAACCTTTGGAAATCCGTACGTCAGAGTTACAAAAGGATCATTTAGTCTTGGGGCAAAGTAACGTCCATTGCCAAGTATTACGCCAATAACATTAGTGTTCTCTTTTAAATTTTCGGTAACATCAAAAGTCACATAAAAAGCTCGTTTATTGTATTCAGTAAGTCCGGGCGACAGTACCTGATCTCCAATTTTTTCACCATTTATGTATAATTCAAATAAACCTAGTCCTGATATAAATGCCCTTGCTGATTTCACCTTTTTATTAACTTCAAAATCATGCCTCAGCATCCTGGCAGTTAGTTTTGTATGTACATCATTCGGGTTATCATCTCCGACAGCTCTGTCTAAACCTATCCATTTTGCTTTCCAGTCAGATTCTTTCATTAATCCTGTTGTCCAGAATGCAGCTTCGCTAGTACTCTCAATATCACCCTGATTCCAAACTGTCACCTTCCAGAAATATTTACTATTGCTTTGGAGTGGCTTTCCTGCGTAGCATATCTGAATTGATCTATCAGAAGCTATCTTTTTGCTATCCCAAACATCCCCCAGTTCTTTGTCCAAATTTTCTATACTTGAGGAAACTACAATTCTATAAGCTGACTGTTTTGCTCCTCTTTGCTCTGAGCTTACTTTCCAACTAAAACGCAGGTTTTCAACATCAACACCAATAGGATTCTCCTTGTATTCACATCTCAAATCGACAATAGTAAGCTGATCTCTTGTACAACTACCGGCAACCAAGACAAGAAGCAACAAAACAGTAAAATAGTATTTCATAATTTCTTCAATATATCTTCCTATGGATAATCTTTTCAGACTCAACAGTGCGTCAAAATAACTCAATTATGCTCACATTTTATGCTTTTGAGCATTTTACTCCAAATCATTAGGTGATTTTGTAACTTGTGCTAATAAAATTTAAACTAAATCAAACAACAATGAAACATAAAAGCTGGCTCATTGCTTGCATATTAGCCATAGCATTCTTGCTCCCTGGCTTAACAGGACAAGCACAAAAAAGAAAGAAATCAGCATCGGAAAAGAAGTCGTACGAGCTAAGTTCTCAAATGCTCTCTACTCTGAAATTCAGAAGCATTGGTCCTGCAGCCTATTCAGGACGAATATCTGATCTGGCCGTTAATCCTGATAATCATTCAGAATACTACGTTGCCGTTGCTTCAGGAGGTTTATGGAAAACTGAAAATCATGGTACAACTTTTAAACCGATTTTCGACGGACAATCAGTTTTTTCAATTGGTTGTATTACACTGGATCCGAACAATTCAAATACGCTTTGGGTAGGTACTGGTGAAAACAATACGCAGCGTAATCTGGCTTATGGTGATGGTGTTTATAAATCAATCGATGGTGGCAAATCTTTCACCAATATGGGTCTAAAAAAAAGCTCTCAAATAGCCAGAATCATTGTTGATCCTCGTAACAGTAATGTAGTTTATGTTGCTGCTCAAGGACAAGCATGGGGACCTGGTGGCGAGAGGGGTTTGTACAAAACTACTGATGGAGGCAAAACCTGGAATGCTGTTCTGGAGATTAGTGAAAACACAGGCATTACTGATCTGGTAATGGATTCAAGAAATCCTGATATTCTCTATGCCGCATCACATCAACGTGAGCGCAGAGTGTATTCTAAGATTGATGGCGGACCAGAGTCAGCCATTCACTATACAGATGACGCCGGAAAAACCTGGAAGAAACTCAAAGGTGGACTCCCGGGTGGAGATGTAGGACGTATTGGTCTTGCTATTGCCCCTTCAAATCCTGATGTGCTTTATGCTGTTATTGAATTACCTGGCAGCAAAGGAGGAACCTGGCGTTCAACTGACCGTGGTGCAAGCTGGCAAAAGCGCTCCGATAAAGTAGCCGGTAGTCCGCAATACTACAATGAACTTTATGTAGATCCCAACGATGAAGATATTGTGATATTAATGGATACCCGCGCTGCCCTTTCGGATGACGGAGGAAAAACCTGGATCAGCATAGAGGGCCGGAATAAACACGTCGATAATCATGCAATGTGGATAGATCCAAATGACTCAGATCACTTCATTATGGGTTGTGATGGTGGACTATACGAGAGTTACGACAGAGCCAGCACATGGCAGTTTAAAAATAATCTTCCCATCACGCAGTATTATCATGCGAGAACAGATAATGATTACCCATTCTATAATGTATATGGAGGTGCTCAAGATAATGGCTCCTGGTTTGGTCCGTCAAGAACCCATCGTCGATCAATAGTAAATGGCGACTGGACCTATACCATTGGTGGAGATGGTTATTTATCAATCCCTGATCCAAATAATCCGGATATCCACTATTGCGAATCTCAGTATTGTGGAATCAGAAGGTATGACAGAACCACTGGAAACAGTATCGGCATTCAACCACAACCAACAGAAGATGAGAAATATACATGGAACTGGAACACCCCGTACCTTCTCAGTCATTTCGATTCTAAAACCCTTTATATTGGTAGTAATTATGTGTTAAAAAGCACCGATATGGGAGGCAGCTGGAAGAAGATAAGTGGAGACATGACCAGAGGTCTTGATCAGAATGATTTACCAATGATGGGTAAAATGTGGCCACCAGAGGCAGTAGCCAAGAACATGTCTACCTCAGTTTTTGGTAACATATTCGCACTATCAGAATCTCCTATAAAACAGGGGTTATTATATGTGGGTACTGATGATGGATTAATCTGGGCCACCGAGGATGATGGAGCAAGCTGGACAAAATATTCCACTTTTACCGGAGTTCCTGAAATGACTTTTGTGAACTATATTACACCGTCAATGCATGATGAATCTACTGTTTATGCTTGTTTCGATGGTCGTAAAAACAGCAGTGACTTCACTCCCTACCTAATAAAGAGTACTGATAAGGGAAAAACATGGACATCCATAGCTTCAAACCTTCCTTCGGGTACAGTTTATTGCATTCAGGAAGATCACGTGAATCCAAATATTCTATTTATCGGAACCGAATGGGGAGTATGGACCAGCATCGATGGAGGTGAAAAATGGGTTCAGTTGAAGAGGGGTATTCCAACAATTCAGGTAAAGGAATTGACCATTCAAAAGCGTGAGAATGATTTGGTAGTTGCTACTTTCGGACGTGGTTTCTATGTGCTCGACAACTATTCAATCTTGAGAGAATTAAGTGAGGAGATAACTAAAAAAGATGCTCATATATTTAAGATTAAAGATGCATTAATGTATTTCCCATCCAGTAATCTGAATTATCAGGGTAGTGTTGAGTTTAAAGTGTCTAATCCTCAGCCAGCTGTTAAGATAGAGTATTACATCAAAGATGGCTTTACAAGTCTGAAATCAAAGCGAACTAAAGCTCTAAAAGCGGCTCTAAAATCAGGAGAGAAATATCCATATCCATCAGAAGCAGAACTGAGGGCTGAGAAAGCTGAAGTTAAGCCGGGATTGGTTTTTACTATCTATGATTTAGATGGAAACATCATGAAAAAACTTAGTGCTCCATTGAGCAAAGGATATAAAAGCATTAGCTGGAACTTCTCCTATCTATCTAATTATGGTATTAAGGTTATTCCCGGAGAATACAAGGTGGCAATCGACAAAAATGTAAATGGTGTCTTTACGCGTCTGGCAGAACCTCAAACATTTAAGATTATTGCCTTACCTAATGCCTTAGGTACTGCAGATTATGCTGATAATTTCAAGTTTGCTTTAAAGGTAACTAAGTTAAGTGCATCGGTTTCCTCAGCAAGAGCAAAAATTAGCGATATCAATAAGCGACTGAGCTTTATGAAAAGTACTACTGCCGGATTAGCTGTGGAAGGTGACTTTCTAATAAAAGAAATCAATACCCTTCAAGATAAGGTGGATGCAGTTAGCAAGGTCATCAGTGGCGGTTTTGGAGCGAAGACATCAGTTTCTGGTAGTTTAGGTTATGCCGGCTATGCCACATCAGGTGCTCATGTCAATGTAACAGGGGCTCAGAGAGAACAGTACAGTCTTGCAAAAGAAGCCTTTGCTGGTCAGCCCGATGCTATTGCTGATCTGCACAAAAACAAATTGCCTGCTTTAGAGAAAAAATTCAAAGCTGCGGGTGGAGTATTGTAAAATTATAATTTGTAAAAAATAACGAAGGGGGTAACTGAATGATTCGGTTGCCCCTTTTATTATTTGGTCATTAAGTGGTCATTCAGTGATTTGTTGAACTTAGCTTAATGCTGGTGAAAAGTGTCAGAAATAAATTCCAAAACAACAGGAAGAGATTCACGCCAATATGTCCAGCTGTGAGCACCATCACGAATTCTGTATTCGTGATGAATCTCTTTCTTACGCAATGCAATATGAATAAGGCTATTGCCTTCATAAAGGAAGTCATCATCACCGCAGTCAATAAACCAACGAACCGATCTGAGATCCTTGGCTGTGTTATTTTCTATTAAGGAAAGTGCATTATGATGTTCGAAGTATTTATACATATCTGAATCAGACACTCCATCTGCATCCTTTGAAAACATTTTCTTAAAATCATCAAAAGTCAGCGGACCAATCCATGCGCTTAAAGGACAAGCGGATGAAAACATTTCAGGATGGTGCAGTGCATACATAAAAGAGCCTCCACCACCCATAGACAACCCGGCAACAGCGCGGAATTGCTTCTCGCTTTTTGCCCGATATGTTTTTTCAATATAAGGAATCAGCTCATCGAAAAAGAAATCTTCATACCGCCAGTCTCCCTTGATATCGTTATAGTATCCACGGCGACCAGTTTGGGCATCTGGCATCACAATAATCATTGGGGTAGCTGAACCGTCTTTGATCGCAGCATCTGTTATCCGAAGTACTTCTCCAAACTGAACCCATCCGGTTTGATCATCACCTGCTCCGTGCAAGAGATAAAGAACAGGATAACTGCGATTTGAGGTCTGATAGTCAGGTGGAAGATAAATAGCAAAACTCCTTTCACTATTGAGTATCTCACTGGTCATTGAGAGATTATCATAGACCTTACCTGTTTGTCCAAAAGTCGAACTAAGGGAAAAAAGGCAAAATATCGCGATATAACAGATTTTTTTACACAGCATAACCCAAAGATATCAAAAATATCAAACTGAAAGTGAGCTGGTTTTATTTATCACTGACCTTGGGTAAGAGACTGTATACCCCACCCTCAATCGTTGAAAACTGAATACTACCATCCTCAAAAGCTTTAACCCTCACCCGTTTCCCATTTGAAGTAACCTTAACCTTAACCTTTGGATTTATTCTGCATACTTGTCCCTTTTTAGAAAGAATTTCTACATGAGTGACTTTTCCTTCTTCCCACTCCAGATCTAACTCAAATGCACCTCTGGCACAAAGTCCATCAAACTTCCCTTTACTCCAGGATTGAGGCAGGGCTGGCAGAAGGTCAATTACTCCTTCGTGAGATTGCATTATCATTTCGCTTATCCCGGCTGTTACCCCAAAAGTGCCATCAACCTGCAATGGAGTATAGCACTTAGCAAACAGTTGAGAATAAGCTTGTTCTCCGATGTATCCTTTGAAAATTTGGTATGCTCTTTCGCTGTCATATAATCTTGCCCACAATCCCATCTTCCATCCTCTTGAGAATCCTGTACCTCCGTCTCCACGTTGCTCCAGTACCGCCTTTATGCCATCCACGTATTCCGGTGTTCGTTTGGCCGACAATACATTACCCGGATAAAGTCCATATAAATGAGAAAAATGCCTGTGACTTTTCTCTAATTGAGCATAGTCTTCAGTCCATTCCTGCAAAGTACCGTCTTTACCAATTTGCGGAGGAACGAGTCTGGCACGTGCTGCCAGTACCTTCTTGGCATAATCGTAATCCACGCCCATAATATGACTGGCTTCTCCATAATAGCCAAACAAATCTGTCAGTATCTGCATATCTATACTGGCACCGTAACAAATTGTGGTAAAATAATACATCCCTGTTACTTCATCAAAAAAGTATTTGTATCCGGGCCCCTGGGGAGGGTTCTCTGGAGAGTTAGAAGGATTGGTAACAAGCCACTTGCCATTAGGGTGCTCAAGCAGAAAGTCCATGAAAAAATCTACAGATCCTTTTATGACAGGGTAAATTTCTTTAAGATAATCTTTATCAAGAGTGTAAAGGTAATGTTCCCACAAATGAGTGGTAAGCCAGGCTCCTCCCACAGTAAAAGTACCCCACGTGGGACCGTCCATCGGCGCTGCAACCCTCCATAGATCAGTATTCTGATGAAATACCCAGCCATCTGCACCGTAATGCTCGCGGGCAACCTGCGATCCCTGATCAGTGAGTTCCTTGACCATGGTAATAAGGGGCTCAACACAATCTGAGAGATTTCCAGTTTCTGCAGGCCAATAATTCATCTCAGTGTTGATATTGCATGTGTATTTAGAATCCCAATTGGGATTTTGACTTTCGTTCCAGATACCTTGTAAGTTGGCTGGCTGAGTACCCGGACGAGAAGATGAGATCAAAAGGTAGCGTCCAAAATTATAAGCCAGTGCAGCCAGGTTGGGATCATCGGCTGTTTCAAAATTCTTCATTCGCTGGTCTGTAGGCAATACTGAATTCGCTGTATTTGTCATCATAAGTGATGCTCTGTTGAAATAGGACTGATAATTCATAATCCCGGCGTCACGTATCTCTGAATAACTCTTCACTTCAATATCTCCAACGTATTGATCTACACGTGCATCATGGTCAGCACTAACATCT
>JAGLDP010000121.1 GCA_023145515.1 Bacteroidales bacterium | reverse complement strand
GCGAATGCATTATCGATCAACAAAGCAAAGGTAACCATAGATGAGATAAAGGGCATCATCGATCGTTGGAGAATATATGCTGAATTGTCTGGAGTGTCTGAAGCCTCAATGAAAACCATAGAGACTAGTATGAAGACCATTCGCTCAAGATTTTAGATTACATCCGGAAACAAGAAGGTTAAAATATGTTATAAAGGAAAAAGCAACTATGTTAAATATTACATTTGTTTAGTAACTAAAACCTATGTTGATATGAAAAAACTAGCTTTACCTTTATTGCTTTCATTTTGTTTAGTGTTATTTCTTCCTATAGTCTCTGTAGCACAAGAGGATATGGGAGATGCTTGTACTAATATAATTATTACAAAGGGGGCCTCTCAAACGGGCTCTGTTGATATATGCTACACTTGTGATGCTCCATTTGCATCACGTTTGCAAAGAATTCCTGCTGCCGATCATGAGCCGGGGAGTATAGTTGATGGATTTCCCATCCGTGGAAATGTTGAGGTTAAGCAAATTGCTCATACATACGCTGTGCTTGCATCAAATGGAATAGGCCACAATAATGAATATCAGCTCTCTATTGGAGAAACAACATTTGGCGGACGTAGGGGCTTGGGCAATAAGGAGGGTCTGCACTACTCTGATTTAATGACTATGGCTTTGCAGCGTTGCAAGACTGCACGAGAAGCGATATATGAAATTGCCAACCTGGGAGCTACTTATGGGTATAAAGAAAGCGGAGAATCAATATCGATTGGGGATACAGAGGAAGCTTGGCTGATGGAGATCATAGGAAAGGGTGATGAAAAGGGTATAGTTTGGGTTGCAGTACGTATTCCTGACGGCACTGTATGTGCTCATGCAAATCAATCAAGGATCACTGAATTTCCTATGGATGATCCTGAAAACTGCCTGTATGCTGATGATGTGATCACCTTTGCCAAAAAGAAAGACTTTTACAACAAAAAGGATGGTCACTTTAACTTTAGTGATGTTTATGATCCGGCTAGTACGAGAAAAAAACGGGGATGTGCCATGAGGGTGTGGAGTATTCTTCAACGATCAGCCCCATCTGTTGAGCTAAGTACAGATTATTTTCTTGATGTTGCGGATGCTGCGAGATATCCACTCAGTGTTACTCCTGATGAGAAACTTAATGTAAATGATGTTTTTTCTTTGCTGCGAGATCATTATGATGATACTGAATTCGATATGACAAAGGGTGACAAAACAGGGGCATTTGGTAGTCCGAATCAAACACGTTCTGAACGAGCAGTTTCTGTTAATTTTACAGCATTCTCTATTGTCTCACAGTCGCGGTCTTTTCTTCCAGATCCGATAGGGGGAGTATTATGGTATTCTCCTGATGATACTTATACTTCATGTTATGTTCCTTTATACTGTAATATCAGTAAGGTGCCCGAAGCTTATACTATTGGTGAAAACAAGAATTTTACGTGGAATTCAGCCTGGTGGACAATCAACTTTGTGGCTAATTTTGCAAATCTTCATTATGATAAAATGATTGTTGACATTCAGAAGGAACAATCTGCAATAGAGAACCATTTCCTGGCTTTGCAGCCCGCGATTGAGAAAACTGCGCTTGAGCTATTGAAGAGTGATCCTGAAATGGCTCAACAGTTTCTGACTGAATACTCTGTTCAGAGTGGTGAGCTGGTTATGAAGAAGTGGCGTGAGCTTGGCGAGAGTTTGATTTCTCGCTACACCAGATAGAAGCCAGCTTAATATATGATCCGACTCACATATTCACCCATATTAAAGAAGACCAAAGATGAAATTTTTAAGAAGTCGATTATTCCCAATCTGTATTACTATTGTTTTTGTAATCACTGGAGCTCATAATCTTCAGGCACAATCTCAGAAAAAAGTACTGACTATTGAGGATGTGGAATTGTGGCGGAGTAGTGCAGTTACTCTTTCTGATGATGGTAAATGGTATACTGTTTTCTATAAATTAAACGAAAAGAGGGATTCATTGGAATTGGATATTGACCTTTATGGTGAAGAGGCCAGAACGAACATTCTTTATATCTGTCATTCTGAAACAGGAATGAAATATCAGATTAAGGATGGCAGCAACCCGGTGTTTTCATCAAATTCTGACTGGATCGCTTATCGCATAAAACCTGAATCAGATAAAAAGGACGAGAAGCAGGATGAGAAAAAGAATTCAACTATTATTGAGTTGAAAAATCTTAATACAGGTGCAAGCAAACAATATAAATCAAATGCCAGCTACCTGTTTGCTGAAGAAAAAAATTATTTCATTACCAGCAATAAGAATAGTCTTCTGATTTATGATCTTGAGAATCAAAGGGAACACTATATTGGCAATATCGGTGAGTTTCTAATCGATAAGAAAACGGATTACATAGCCTATACTATTTCTTCAGAGGATAAGCGAGGGAATGGCATTTATCTGTATAATCTGAAGAATATGACTACCAGGGCGGTGCAAACAGGGAACTTCATTTATTCAAGCCTGTCGTGGAATGAAGCTAAAAATAAACTTGCTGCATTTAAGTATACTCAGGATAAGGTGAAGGTTGATTATGAACACATGTGTATCAGTATTATTTCTGATATAGATTCAGATTATCCTGAATCCGAAGAGTTTATAGTAAAAGATATTGGTGGAATACCAGAGGGAATGGGACCAGCGGTGAAAGTAGCTTCGTATTTGGGTAAAACTATTTGGAGTAATGATGATGAGCGCTTGTTTATCAAGATTAAGGAGTATGATTCTAAAAAAGATAAGGAGCTAAAAGACGATAAAGGGAGTAAAGAGGAAGAAGCAACGGTTAATGTTTGGCACTGGAAAGACAAGAAGCTTCTTTCACAGAGAATGATGGAAGCAGAGAGAAAGAAGAATGAAGTTTTTGATGCCGTATTTTTTCTTAAATCAAATACAATTGTTCAGATAAGTAGTGAGGAAGTGCAGCGGATTATGATGAGTCAGGGAACTGATAAATGGGCTATCGGGACAGATAATCGCGAGTATATTTCAGACTGGGATGTGAGGAAAAACGACTTGTATTTGATTGACCTAATGACCGGTAAGAAAAATATTTTGACAAAGGCATATAGCGGTCAGGTACACATATCTCCTGATGGTAAAAGTATGGTACTGTGGGAGAATGGACATTATTGGTATCATGGTTTTGAGAATAATGAGAAGCATTGCATTACATGCGAAACGGATGCCTCTTTCATTAATAAGGAAGATGATCATTGGGGTTCCAAACGTGATTATGGTTTTGTGGGCTGGGTGAAAGATCAAAAGGCTATGTTAGTTAATCATAAGCTTGATCTGTGGTTGTTGCCTCTTGAAGCAAACTCTAAGGGAAGAAACCTGACAGAACCCATCACATCAAAGGATTCTATTCGTTTCCGTTTTGATGATTTAAGTTTTTTACGAAAACCTGAAATAGAAGACAGATATATTGATTTTTCTTCTCCAATTATCCTGTCGGCTTTTAATATTAAAACTAAATATGCCGGATATTACCAGTTGGAAAATGAGAGATTGAAGAAGCTTATTTACAAGCCAGCTTCTTTTTCTGCGTCAAGAGGAAGGGGTGGGTTGATAAAAGCTGAGAAATCAGATGCAATTATTTATAAGCTAGGCGATTATAGAGATTACCCTGAAGCATATCTAAGTAATACGAGGTTTTCAGGGTCAAAGAAAATCACCAATACAAACCCTCAGCAAAAGGATTATAAATGGGGTAAGCGCATATTGATAGATTATACAAATGATGATGGCCTTGCTTTACAGGGGGTGTTAAGTATTCCTGATGGTTATTCAAAGAAGCAGAAGTTGCCCATGCTTGTTTATTCATACGAAAAGATGTCGCAGAATATGTACAGTTATCCATCGCCTCGTATTTCAGGTTCTGGTCTTTGTGAAATGATGTATGTCTCAGATGGATATTTGTTTCTTCAGCCTGATATTCATTTCAATGTTGGAACACCTCATTCTGATATGCATGAGTGTATTGATGCTGCAATTAAGAGAGTAATTGAACTGGGATATGCTGATGAAAATAGCATTGGATATGAAGGATTTAGCTATGGCGGACATAGTGGTATGTTTATGTCGACACAGGATAACCGATTTGCAGCAATTGCCGCAGGGGCTGGTGTCAGCAATCTGGTTCAGGGCTTCAATATAGATATTGTGAGAGATGGTAGTAATGAGCAGGATTACTATATGACCGGACAGGGAAGACTAGGAACTGATCCTGTAAGTGATACGGAAATGTTCATATCAGAATCGGCAGTATTTAATGCACAGAATATGAATACACCTTTGCTGCTGTTTCACGGTACTGAAGATAATGTAGTACAATGGGAGCATTCTTTCGGATTGTATAGTATTCTGCGTTACCTCAAAAAACCAGTTGTATTTCTTTCTTATCGGGGCGAGGGTCATGGTTTGAGAAAAAGAAGCAACAGACTCGATATTCAAAATAAGCTCAAGGAGTATTTTGATCACTATCTAAAAGGCAAAGAGGCCGGAGACTGGATAACTGATGGCTTACCCTATTCACTGGAAGATAAATCTGACAAAAATAAGTCTAAAGAAAAAGGCAAAACTGTTTTGCCGATGTGGAAATAGTATTATCTACTCCCAGTCAAGAATATCAGAAGAAGACTCAAAATAATTCTCGTGTCTGTTAGTCAGCTTGCTGAAAAAATCAATTCCTGTTAGTAGCTCAACAGAATCAACGGTGACAACAAAATTATCAAGGTCTTTGCTGATCTTTCGGTTGGGTAGAATGAATGCTATCATTTTATCTCTATTATTATAGATAACTTTGTAATAATGAGATGGTACCAGAACCTCGTTCATCCCAATAGTATCAATGATTTCTTTGTAAACCGGACCACTGGCAACAAATATCTCGCCCTCTGCTATTGCCCACTGTCTAACTCTTGCCTCAAGCTTTTTCCATTGTCCGCGATTAAAACTGGGGTTCTGTGGAGAAATGTTTGACAACAAGAAGCTTTCATCCAGAGCCTCCTGGTCGAATTTTAAATCTGCAGCAGGGTAGAGATGTCCGCGATCATATCCTGATCCCCGGTAATCACTTAATGAGGCAGAGCCGCTTGCTATCATAGAATCGATAGAGAAATTATTTCTGCGGATTGCTTCACCTTTCAAATGCTCAGGTGCTATTCTGTAAAAAACCCACAGAGCTCCCTCATGGTGTTCTGAATATGCTAAGGTATAGTATTTGTGTTTGACGATATCACCTTGAGAATTGGGTAATAATTCTTCAAAACTCCGTTTCCGTGAGGTATGATTACTGCAGGCTGTAAGTGCCAGTATTCCAATAAGTATCAATATCTTTTTCATGTCGTTTTCATCCCGAAGTTAAGGAAATCTTTAGTAACTTTAGAAACCACCAATCCTCAATAATTTGCCTTATGAAAAAAAGCAAAGTTTTTTCACCATTCTTACTTCTTCTGATTTCAAGTGTTTTGGTTTTTACATCCTGCGATCGTAGTACTGATGATTTGGTAGAGCCTAGCAAAGCAACGATTGCCAAAGCAGGTAAATTGTATTCCAATTCTTCTATTGATGTGAATAATTCAAATAATAAGTTGTTTTCTGAGGTGGTGGGTACAATTAGACCCGGTCAAAGCATAAAGATTTTGGAGAGCAATCGTTTTGATGATTACAAAGTTCAACTTTCTGACGGATCAATGGGATGGATAGAGGCAGAATATATTGTGGCAAGTAAACACACTTTTATCAAGCACAATTCATCTGGTGATAATCGGCACATTGCTTCAAATCGCGGAGCCATTGGAACTGATCGCAAGATTGTCAAAGAAGTCAATGAAAAAACAGCTGTTACCCGTCTTGAAGAATATCGTGAGGTGAAAAGTGCCAAGAATATTCTTAACTGGACAAAAGTACGCACTGAGGATGGAATAGAAGGATGGCTTATGTCAGATTATCTCTTTCGAATTGCCATCGACTCTCACAGGTACATTCAACGCAAAGAATGGCGCTATGATAAGAGTAGGTTTATAGAATCATGGAAAGGTAAATCTATTGAAGATTTTACAGATAAGTATAAAGAACCTTCCGGTATTAAAATAGCAGATGGTCAGAATATCCTATATTTCAATAATTTTTTCCTTTTCGATAAGAATGATGAATACTATGGTGTACGTGTGTATGTTAAGGATGATCTTATCGAGAATATCGATGCCGGAGCACACAAAACCAGTTATGTGAGCTATATGCCCCTGGCATCCCTAATGCGAATTAATATCTTATCTAATTATGTAGGGAACTGGAATTATTTATTTGAAAGTGACCAAAACCCAAACGGGATTGTTATTGATATCAGAGATTATGTGCCCGGTTGGTTATCATGGGTTATTGTTATTGTTATTCTTCTGATCGCTCTTGGGATACTTTACCTGATTCTCAAAATCCCATTCTTCATCGTCAATAAATTCACATATAAACAAAGCCTGAATCGAAAGTTGTTTAACGGTAGAATAAAACTATATGCAACTCTGGGTTCTCTAATTCTCGGGTACACTTTTTATCTTTTTTTGGTAGTGAATGTTTACCCATTTCACACCCTTTTCTTCATTATTACCTTATTTTGTCTGGGTATGATATTGGGTAATATCAATAAATGGAGAAATGACCTCGACTATAACCGCTGCAATGCAATCGATTGTCATCAATGGACAGGCGAACACTTATGGACAGAGTATCTTGGGGGTAGTACTACTACACAAACAGTGAGCTATGGTGACGGCTCTACAGAAACAAATCAGCAAACAACAAGACGTTATCGAGAGCATCGCAAGTGTTCTGCCTGTGGTTATGAATGGTCAATCATTCGTACTGAAGTGATTGGTAATCTCAAGGTTTAATTTGAGCATACTATTCTTTGCAATTGTCTTATCTTAGTCGCTTAACTATCATTTGAAAATTGACAGTCTTATGAAAACAATACAACGATTTTTTATAATCATGTTGGTGTTTGTAGTAGCAGGGTATAGCTCTTTTGCACAAACAGAACAGGATTCGAAACAGGTGATCCAAAAACAGGTGATTCATAAAATTATTAAGCAAAATGGATCTTCTTTTATTGGAACAATCATCTCTAAGGATGCGCATGAGATATTATTGCAAACAGAGGATGTTGGATTAGTTTACATTCCTAAGCATGAAATTGATGAAATTGTCGAGGTTAAGGAAGGAGAAAAGGCAGTGACTGGAGGATTGTTTGCTACGCGTTACTTCTTGACTACCAATGGCTTGAATATCAACAAGGGAGATAATTATGTCTTATGGAATTTATATGGTCCTGATTTTCAATTTGGGGTGGCGGATAACGTTACACTTGGGATAATGACTTCATGGTTAGGGATGCCTATTATCGGAACTGCTAAGTATAGCAGGAAGATTGCAGATAAAGTCTTTGGTGGAGTTGGGTTTCTGGGAGGAACTGGATCTTGGGCCTTCCCTCAGTATGGCCTTATGCTTCCTTATGGATTTCTTTCAGTAGGAGATCGTGTCAACAATCTAAATGTTTCTGTTGGTTACGGTTTATTGTTCTCTGAGAGAAGCGAATATACATATATAATTAGTCAAGTTCCTACAGAATACTCAACAAACAGTATCATTTATGACAACAATACTTATAATGATACAGAGGGACGGGCATTATTTTCTGTTGCGGGGATGTTCAGGATAAATGATAAATTCAGTTTTGTATTTGATTCCTTTTTTATGTTGGGCGGACCGGAAACATCGCATCAGGAACGCAGAGAAGCATATAATGACCAAACTAACAAGGTTACTTATTCTGTTGTAACAGTAGTTGACAAATCGAACCCCTTAGTTGTTTTATCACCTGGATTACGTTTTCAGGCAACAGAGAATAGCTCCTTCCAATTTGGGTTCACCGGTATTCATTTCGATGGTGAATTTATTCCGGCGCCAATACCAATGGTGCAGTGGTTTAAGAGGATTTGATATTGTATAAAGACCAGGAGTTTTTTTCCTATAGTTGAATCTTCACATCAATAGTGATTTCTGAAGTTCCTTGTCCGCCGGTGATATCTTTCACCATAATCAGCGCTTGTTTACCAGTAACAGTTTTAGCATACATTACCTGGCCTACGGCAAGCTGGTTTACAGCTGTTACACTCTCTTCAGGAGTGCTGGCAGTAATTGGTCCGTCGTCAGAAATAGCATCAAAGTCATCATTTGTCATTTCAATAGCAGCCAGTTCTGTAGCATTTTTTGTTGCTAGTTGGTCAACAATCGAAAAGTCATGAGAATCAGTAAAAACTTTTACATCTTCATCAGTAGGTGAACAAAGAGTAGCTTTGTTAGTATTTCCGTAGTAGTATATCAGATCTACTTTCTCTGAATTGTCACGGGCAACTCCCAGAGTCATTAATTCGTTGTTATCTAAAGAGAAAAAGCTGGAACCGTTTGGGTTCTCCAGATCTGCCATGATTATAGCTGTGTAGCTGTTAATTGCACCAGCAAGTTTTTGAACATAAACAGATCTGAAAACAACTGTTGATTCTCCTTGATTTTCTGCTTTAAAGGAAATGGAGATTATAGTGCCATCTTCAAAATCTTCAGGTACAGTTAAAGGGAAGTTGATTATTGCACTCTGAGCACTTGCCGGGAAAATAGTATCAGCAGTAGCAAAGATTGTTCCGTCTGTGGAAGCTTCAACAATCAAAGAATTCAGGTCAGTATCAGAGCTGACAATGATTTCATATAATACCACTTCGCCTGGAGCAACTGTATCTTCTTCAGCAGGATTTACTGTTACTAATGGAGGTACTACTATTACTTCTGGTTCGCAGGCATTAAATAATACTGCAAAACCAATTGCAATTAGTCCTAATAGGGATAATCTGTTTCTTTTCATTTAATTAGTTCTTTTAAATTTGTGGAGTACAAAAGTAGTTGATTTATCAATAATACAACTTACCTTTAATACTGTTTTACTTTAAATCTTCAGATCATTGAAACGATTATTATTTGTATTTGTTGTCTTTCTGTCTCTATTATCAAGCTCAGCATTCTCTCAGAGTAACAATCAGGAATTCAGGGTGAGCTTCAGCAAGCTGCTCAAGGCTTCCAGCGCTGAATTTGTATTTCAGCCTCCGGATGGGTTTAGCTTTATTGGCATTTCAGCCTATTGCATGGATAATACGCAAGATGTAACTGTACATTATAGACTAAAAAGAATGGGGAGCTGGACTCCCTGGATTGCATTTTGGCTTTTTACTGATGGCGACACTCCTGATCGGGTTAGTTTTGAAGCACCTCCTGTTACTGGTGAATTTTCTGCAATTCAGTTTAAAGCTAGTAAGTCTATCAATGAGGAAATAGTATTCAGACTATTTATCCCTGATCCGAAGATAAAAAATAGTGCAAATTGTTTAGAAGCAATTTCAGATAATCCTGGTGAGTGCTCATGTCTGATTCCGGATGTTTGCAGAAAGGAATGCTGGTGTTCTTCAGACGCCTGCTCTGAGCCATACGAAGCTACTCTTACTGAGTCGACACACATTATTATACACCATTCTGCAGGACATAATAGTAGCGACGATTATGCAGCTGTTGTTGCCTATTATTGGGATCTTCATGTAAATACTAATGGTTGGGATGATATAGGATACAATTGGTTGATTGATCCAAACGGAGTGATATATGAAGGTCGTGGAGACGGAGTGCAAGGAGCTCATTTTAGCTGTATGAACTGGGAGACTACAGGAATATGCATGATAGGTAATTATGTATATGCTACTCCTGGTGAAGCTTCTTTACAGAGCTTGAGGAATCTTTTGGCATGGGAAGTTTGTAGTAAAGACCTGGATCCGCTTGGATCAAAATTTCATTCTAGCTCCGAACTTGATTTATTTATTATTTCAGGTCACCTTGATGGAAATAATTCTCAATCTGATCACTCATGCGCTAAAGGAACCGTTTGTCCGGGAGATCAACTGTATAAATTATTGCCAGAAATCAGAACTGACGTAGCCTCTCTTGCATGCATGAATATTGATAGCACAGCATTTGAATCAGACTATATCAGCATTAATCAATTCTTGGTATTCCCAAATCCTTGTCGTGGAGAGTTTTCGATTTCTTTGATATTTAAGGAAAATGCTGGCCATTATTGCATAGAAATTCTTGATGCAATAGGTAGAATTATTTATGAAAAACGAGGAACTGCTTATAAAGAGGATATGCTATTTCCTTTTGATCGTAGAGATTTACTCCCAGGCCAGTATTTGGTAAAGGTCACAACTGATCAGGAAATTGTTGTAAAAGCTATTATTCTGAACAGGTAAGGGAGGTGATGCCGCACTCAAACTTATCAAAAACCTTTTTCGCAATATTTTCGTACATTTATAAAGCAGTTAAATCAATCTAAGAATTATGAAACAAATAATATTCCTAATAGCTCTTGGTTTAGGAATCTGTGCCAGCAGTTACAGCCAGGATCTACCCGAAGTGATCGCTATGCGGGAAATTGAAATACACGAAGAGGCTAACGAAGTTATCTTTAATAATTATTACAGAAAATGGTGTGATGTATTGAAAGAGCACTCCAAAGGGATGAGTGGATGGTTAATGAAGGGAGATCGTGGGGAGCGGATAGACAAGTACATCTTCACATATGGCTTCGATTACAAGGCGGTTAGAGATTATTATTTTCCAACAATACCTCCAGCTGATTATAAACAGTTTTATGCTCTTCCTCAGGAGGCATTGAGTAAGCTGCCGGCAGGAGTTGAGGGAACCAATACCTATACCGATTTTGTTGTGCTGGGATATGCAGATATTGTCAGGCCTCTTTTGGGTGAAGTGATTGGAGTTCACTACCTGGATGTGAAGAAAAAAAAGGAGATTAGTTTTGAGCGTTTTGTTACCAAGGAATTTAATGTAGCTATGCATAATAAGATTCCGGGTTTGAATTTATTCGTTCTAAAGGGCGACAGAGGAGATATGACAGGGAAGTATATTCTGGTTTATATTTTTGATTCGGTAGAACGTAGAAATGACTATATCCCTTTGGAAGGTGAGCCAACAAAAGAATTCCTGGACGCTTTTAATCAAATAAGCACGGTGTTTGAGAAATTTAAAAGTTTCCAGAACGATGAGTTCTCGTATACAGATTATATAGTGATATACTAGCTTATTAGGAACAAATTGTTAATTATAGCGATTTTCATGTCGATGTAGATAAGAATGAAGTCAAATCTGTTTACTGACGAAAAGGGGAGATCATATGTTCTACCCTTTTTTCTGATTGCCAGTCTGTTTCTGCTTTCTGGCTATACCAATAGCTTGCTGGATGTGCTTAACAAGTATTTTCAGGAGGGATTGGATATTTCTCGGGCCCAATCGGGTTTGGTGCAATTTGCATTGTATAGTGGTTATTTTCTCATGGCAATTCCTGCGGGTATGTTTATGAAAAAATGGGGATATAATAAAGGGATTGTAGCAGGGTTATTTGTTTTGGTGGCTGGCTGCTTGCTTTTTATTCCCGGGGCCTATTTTGAGTCGTTTTATTTCTTTTTGGTAGCGTTATTTATTATTGCTTGTGGGTTTACGTTTTTTGAAACTGCGGCTAATCCACTTGCTACTTTTCTAGGATCAAAGGCCGGGGCTGCACGCCGATTAAATCTTGCACAATCATTCAATGGACTTGGATGGATTTTAGGACCTTTATTGGGGGGACTGATTATCTTTTCAGATGGAGAAACGGGTATTACTAATTTCAATAATCTTCCTATCCCATTTATCATCCTTGGTTCACTGGTTATTGTCATTGCTGTTCTCCTTATCAAAAAACCATTACCTAATATCCAGGTTGAAAAGCAGGAAATTGCCACTACAGATCAAAAAGTTAAGCCGATCATAAGGCATCGCCATTTTGTGTGGGCAGTTGTTGCGCAGTTTTTTTATGTGGCTTCGCAAACAGGAGTTAACAGTTTCTTTATCAACTATGCTACAGAAACAGATCCAGCAATCAGTAACCAGCAAGCAGCTGTCTTGCTATCATTCGGCGGTATGGGCTTGTTTGTTCTCGGACGTTTTTCAGGTAGCTATATCCTTAAATGGTTTCAACCCAATAAGCTTTTAGCAACATATGCAGCAGTATGTATTTTACTAATGGCTGTGGTAATTATTGGGTTTGACAATATTTCTATAATTGCCCTGATATTGACATATTTTTTTATGTCGATAATGTATCCTACAATTTTTGCACTGGGTATCAAAAATATGGGGGCTCAGGTTCCCAAGGCATCTTCAATTCTGGTGATGGCAATTGTGGGTGGTGCTCTTTGTCCGATGTTAATGGGCTATATTGCAGATGTATCATCTATGGCTATTGGCTTCATTATTCCTCTGTTTGGTTTTTTGGTTATCCTGATGTTTGGATTGACTGGCTATCGCATTCGTTCTTAATTCCTACTACCGATTATGTTACATGACCCAAGTAATATTGTTCCTCCTGAAGTTGACGAAAACATCTTGTTGGATCCATCAGAAATTGATGTGCTAAGGCGCTTAGCGGAGCAATGGGCCGAAATAGCGGCTCTGCCTGTTCACCAAGAAAAAGCTATTCTCTGGCAGAAGCTAAATGACCTTAAATCTATTCGTCCGATGGTTTGGATCGATGAGATTCCCTGGCATGAGATGAACTTCAACGATGAGCTCACTCTTCGGTGCAAGAACTCATGGGCGAGAAATCAGGAAGACCTGATGCGTAAAACGATTTATCAATGGAATCATATGCCTGGCGATATGATTCTGAATCCCTGGCTT
>JAGLDP010000120.1 GCA_023145515.1 Bacteroidales bacterium | reverse complement strand
GACCAGCCACTGAATATTGTTCCATCTTCAAGAACAAGTCGGGCAGCTTGTGGAACCTTTGGATTCGTCATAGTATCTTATATTTTAATTGTGTCAGAATAATACGCATTAGCTTTTGAACGTAAATTATAACCTAAACTCATCACTTCGCCATAAGCACCTGTTGAGCGAATTGCTATCATATCACCTCTTTGGGTCTCAGGTAGTTCAATTGCTTTACCAAAACAATCAGATGATTCGCAAATTGGTCCCACTACATCATAACGCATGGGGCTTCCTGAAGAACTTAAATTCTCAATCTTATGGTAGGCCTGATAAAGAGCCGGTCTGATCAATTCAGTCATGCCAGCATCTAAAATAGCAAAATTGGTCTTAACTCCTTCTTTTACATATAAGACTTTGGAGATTAAGCTTCCACATTGTGCAACCAGAGCTCTGCCAAGTTCAAAATGCACTTCTTGTTTTGCATTTAAACGTAAATTATCATGAAAGATCTTGAAAAACAGGTCAAAATCGGGCAGACTGTCAGGTTCACCATAATCTATTCCTAAGCCACCTCCAAGGTTTATGTGTTCGGGAATAATCCTTCTTTCTAAAAACCATACCTGAATTTCATTCACTCTGAGGCATAGTCCTTTAAAGACATCCATGTCATTTATCTGTGAGCCAATATGAAAGTGCAGTCCTTTGAGTTGCAAGTTCTCCGAACTATTTAGTGTGTCAATAACTTTTTCAAATTCCCATTGGTTTATGCCAAACTTATTCTCTTCAATACCTGTGGTGATATAGTGATGAGTTTTGGCATCAACATTTGGGTTAATTCTAAGCGCAATATTGGCAATTTTACCCATCTCTCCAGCCAGGAGATCAATAACTTGCAGTTCCTGAACAGATTCAACGTTAAAAGTAAAAATATCTAATTCCAAACCAATCCTGATTTCTTCATCGCTTTTTCCTACCCCGGCAAAAGCAATACCTGACGGCGAAAATCCTGCATCGTAAGCTCGTGTTACTTCATTTCCACTAACGCAATCCGCACCAAATCCATGTCTGAGCATTGATTCCAGAATTCGATCATTTGAATTAGCTTTTAATGCATAGTGCATATGATAACCATATTTTGAACAAGCAGTAGAAGCAGCACTCAGATTCTGCTCCAATAACTCCATATCATAGAAGTAAAAGGGGGTCGACAGGCTTTTAAGCATGCTTGGTGCAAAGCTGGTTTTCATCTTACTTGAATAATTGCTTACTGAGTTCATTTAAGGCCTTATCTTTATCTGATGAATTAATCAACAGACTAATATTATTGCTGCTGCTGCCATAAGAAATCATGCGCAAAGGGATGTCAGACAGTGCATTCAGTACTATCCTGGCAACACCTTTTCGTTCTGCTATTAAGTCTCCTACAACACAAACGATAGATTGGTCATTTGTTAATGAAACCGTTCCGTATTTTTGAAGATCCTCTACAATTGCATCTAAATGCTCAGTTTCATCTATAGTAACAGAAACTGACACCTCTGATGTGGTAATCATGTCAATTGAAGTTTTGTGACTCTCAAAAATTTCAAATACTTTTCTGAGAAATCCATAGGCCAGAAGCATTCTTCCTGATCGTATTCTAATTGAGCTTATTCCATCTTTGGCCGCCACAGCTTTGATTTTCCCCTTTCCGCTTACTTTCTCGGTAATCAAAGTGCCCGGAGAATCAGGAAGTAGTGTGTTCTTAAGTCTTACAGGAATATTTTTTAACTGAGCAGGCCGCACGCTTGTCGGATGCAGAATTTTGGCGCCAAAATAGGCTAGCTCTGCAACTTCATCAAAAGAGAGTTCGTCAATCCTGGTAGTATTTTTTACAATTCTTGGGTCGTTATTATGAAAACCATCGATGTCTGTCCATATCTGAATCTCCTCTGCATCAATAGCCGCACCTATTATTGATGCCGTGTAATCAGACCCTCCTCTTTTTAGGTTATCAATTTCTCCAAAAACATCTCTACATATAAAGCCTTGTGTTATAAAGAGGTTAGCATCAGGATGTTGGATTCTTTCGCGCTCAAGATTTTCTTTAATGTAGTAATTGTCAGGCTCCTGATCTTTGTCGATTCGCATGAAAGAAAGTGCTGGCAATAAAACTGACGTAATACCAATCTCTTCGAGGTGATAATGCATGAGAGCGGTAGAAATCATTTCACCCTGCGCCAGAACGGCCTTCTCCTCAAAATGCGTAAACAAATCACGATTAAACGAATCCAGATATTCAAAATGGTACTGAATTAAACCTTCTGCCTTACCTTTCCCTGAAGAAGTGTTAAAGAGCTCGTCTATAATGCTATAATAATGCTGTTTGAGAGAGTTAAGATGCTTTCTGGCAGCATACTTTTCGTTCTTAAATAAATAGCCGGCATATTCAAGCAGACGGTTGGTTGTGCCCGACATCGCTGATAGTACAACTATCTTTGCCTTGCCTCCAACTATCAGCCTTCCAACATCTTTGATTCTTTCTGCTGTTCCAACTGAGGTTCCTCCAAATTTTAGTACCAGCATTTTGTTCTCGTAGTTAATTCTCTAAGAGTAATTCACCCCTAAAAGACGTTATTAAAAATATTATCGGGAATTTTCCCGGATAGAAGCTGTTTTCCGGGATTCAAAGTTACACATTCGCTATATTTTCTGCATTACCATTGTGGAAAAAAAGTTAAATTTGTTAGCTGATTAGCTAAAATTAAATATGTTGAAAAAGATACTTCCTTTTCTTATCATCTTATTGTTACTAATTCCTATCGGATTATTTATCTACTTTTTTAAAGATAAAACAATTCCGGATAATAGGATAGATGCTATTGAAGTTGTACCTACAAGCGCTGTTATGATCTTAGAGTCAAGAGCTGTGCCTGTTCTGGTTCAGCTATTTAATACAAAACATCAGATTTGTGAGGATCTGAAGTCTCAGGATAACTTCAAGCCTATTATTGATGGCTTAATGGAGGTCGATTCTATTTTGATTAAGGATAAGATTCTGGCTGGGAAGTTGAACCTAATGCCAGGAATACTTTCAATTCATCAAACAGGCGATAAAAAGTTTGAACCACTTTTAGTTCTTCAAAGTAATGGTCGACTTGGATACAAAGATATTTTGAAGCTTGCTAAGCAACTGACTGGTGTTGAATGCGAACATGAAGAAAAGAGCTACACCAGAACAAAAATACACGAGATAAGATTCAAAGATGAAACAATCATTCCTCAGATATTTATCGCAAGTGTAAAGAAATATCTTGTAATTAGTCCTAGTGATATACTGATCGAAGATGTAATCCGACAGGCCCGGTCGGGGATGAGCCTGAACCAGGATGAAGACTTCAAGAAGGCGGCTTCAGTGTCAGGACACAATGCTGACGCTAATCTTTATGTTGAAATTGAGAGGTTTACCGCTATGACATCTATGATTATGAATCCTGGAATTTCAGGCTTTATGAAAGAGTTAAACCGCTATGGTGCATGGTTAGAATTGGATATCACTCTTCGTGAAGATATGATAGTGGCTTCTGGTTTTGGATTTACCGGAGATACATTGGCATGGCTAGATATTTTCGAGAATCAGACACCACAAAAGAATCAGCTTGATCAGGTATTACCTGCTAATACTCTTAGTTTTATTAGCTATGGTATTGAAAAGCCTTCAGCCTTTTTTGAGAAGATGAAGGATTTATACAAAGGCTCAGAGTATGAGCAAAGCAGAATTAATTCATATACCCAATTGTCACGCGAAGTTGGCGAAGACCTCTCATCTGCTTTTGCTGATTTTATGGAACATGAAGCTGGTATTGCCTGGATTCCCGGGGAAAATGGTAAAGCCTTGCCTGTTGTGGTAATTGAGGTACGAAGTCAGAATCTTGCTTCAGAAAAATTGATTTCCTGGCTGCAAATGAAAGCCAGAAAAGAAAATAAAAAAGTTCAGGATTACAGATTTATATATCGCCCCGACCAAGATCGGCAACACAATATATATCAGTTACCTGTATCCGGAATCCCAGAGTCATTATTTGGAAATCTTTTTGCAGAAGTAGAAGGGAAGTATTTCGGCTTTACTGAAAATTATTTGATATTATCGGATGACAGACAAGCAATTCAAGATGTCATATATCATAAGGAACTGAAAAGAACGCTGAGTACTGATCAGGTATATCAATCTGTAATCGGACAGATAGGCATGAGGAATAATTTTGTTTTTTATCTGGCACCTTTCAAATCAAAGGAATTCCTTGCGTCAAAGGTTAATAAGGAATGGGCTGCGTTAATTGCTGAAAATAAGGAGTTTGTGAATCGACTAGGAGCCGTTTCTATGCAGGTTCAGTCGAGAAATTCGAAATTCTATCATAATATGTTTATCAGGTTTTCTGAATCTGTTAGCGATGGTCCTCAAACTATGTGGCAAAGTCAACTGGGTACAACCTTAAATTTCAAGCCAGTCTTTACAATCAATCATAATACTAAGCGAAAAGAGATTTTTCTGCAAGATGAGGCTCACGTAGTATATTTGGTAAATACCGCTGGTCATGTTCTATGGAAACAACCATTAAATGAAGCTATTAATTCTGAAATCTTTCAGATAGATTTTTATAAAAACGGTCGACTACAGTTCCTGTTTTCAACTAAGAATGCATTGCATTTGCTTGATCGTGAAGGGAACTATGTCGATAAATATCCGGTAAATCTACGTTCTGAAGCCAGCAATGGAATGGCTTTATTTGATTACGACTCAAGAAAGGAGTATAGGATTTTTATTGCAGGAATTGATAAGAAGATTTATGTATACGATAAAGATGGAGCAGTTGTTAAAGGCTGGAAATTTAAAGGCACTGAGGGCTTGGTTACTACTGAGGTTCAGCACCATCGCATTGGCACTAAAGATTACATTGTAATAGCTGACCCAATGCGGGTATACATATTGAATCGTAAGGGAGATACTCGTGTTACTCCATCTCGACAGTTCGCGAAATCTGTGAATAATTCTTTGATTCTCGATAGGCAATCTTCTAAGGGTGCCCGTCTTATTACCACTGATGTTGAGGGAACGGTTTGGTATACTTATTTTTCAGGGGCTGTAGAGAAAAAGGAATTATCTGGATACAGTGCAGAGCATTTTTTCCAATATGACGATATAAATGGTGATGGACGAAAGGATTTTATTTTTGCCGACCAAGATCGCTTGGAGGTTTTATCTGCTGATGGTAAAAGAATCTTCGACAAGAAGCTAAGTGGTAAAATCACTCACTCTCCATCTATTTATAGATTTCCTGGTAATTCCAGAGAGATTGGTGTTGTAAGCAGAAATAAGGAGGAGATTTATCTTTTCAAGGCTAATGGAATGCAACATGAAGGCTTTCCACTTCGAGGTCGTACACAATTCTCAATCGGATATCTTGACCCTTCTAGTAAACAATTCAACTTGTTGGTTGGCGGTGACGATCTGTTTCTACTGAATTACAAGGTCAATTAATTCATTACTTTTGCTACTCAATTATGGCTTTAATCAGATACATAGCAGTCTTTTTACTATTCTATTTTGTTTACAAAATGGTGATGGGCTTATTCAGGAGTAAGGGTAATAGCTCTTCTTTTGCAGATACTGAGATGAAAGCTGATCGAGACAAAAAGCATCAAAAGCTGATTCACGATGATGAAGGCGAATACGTTGACTATGAAGATATCGATAAATAGTTGATTCTATAAACATAAAGGCGCTTGGGGTTGTTAAGGTAGGTATGGAGTGGCTGAATGTTTTTTTTGTAGAGTTTTACTATTTGTTCAGTGAAATGGCCCCTTACCTTCTTTTGGGGTTTCTGTTTGCTGGATTATTGAAAGCATATTTTCCGCAAAGAGGAATAAGTCGCTATCTGGGAAAGCCTGGTTTTAAGTCCAGTACAAATGCTTCATTGCTGGGTGTTCCTATGCCATTATGTTCTTGTGGTGTGATACCAACCGGAATCTCGTTTTACCGAAATGGAGCAACTAAGGGAGCAACA
>JAGLDP010000012.1 GCA_023145515.1 Bacteroidales bacterium | reverse complement strand
CCATTTTCCTTAATAAAATAGGGCCCGATAATCAATTGTCGAGATTCCTTGTGTATCATTCTGTTCGCAGGAGTACCTCCAATACTCAAGGGATAAATTTCTAAATTTCCCGTTTTATCGATTGCATAAAGTTTATCAGAACTCCCTTGAGGTTTGTGGGCTGAATATGTAATGGCATAAAGCTTATCACCCCATGGAACAACAGCCCCAATACCAGTTTCTCCTGGATTCTCAGAGGCATGATTCTCATTAAAAAGGGTTAAATGCGGATAAATACCGGATACAGAGACTGCATCAAATCCCATGCTTACATCTCTACTATTATAGCCTTCAATAACAGAATAATAGACATATCGTAATCCAAGTCCAAATACCAGAACAACGACAATAATCCAAAAAACTTTGATTCCTTTTTTCATTTCCTATAATGTAACTGGTTCAATTTCAGACAAAAGCGTATTTGTTCTAACCTCAACAACATTAGCAATAGAAGAAGGCAACTGTTCAGGAAGAGTGATGATCCATTTGCCTTTTACTTCTTCTAACGTTACACCATCGTGACGCTGATCGTTACGCCTGGCGTCACGATCAGCGTCACGAATTAGCGTCACGTTTTTCACTTTTACACCTTCAAGGGAAGGAATTACAATTTCGCTACTATTGTTCATAATATGCAAGAAAAAGCTCTTTCCTTTGTACGTACATGCCACTTCATCTCCAGGCATATAAGGTCCCCCGCGCGTTCCATAAACCGCTTCATCATTCACTTTTAACCAATTTCCAATTTCCTTAAGAACTTCCACCTGCCGAGGCTCAATCCGTCCGTCAGGCATAGGACCAACATTCAACAGAAGATTTCCATCTCCTCCTATCGTTTTTATCAGCGTATGGATACACTCTTTTGTTGACTTCAATTTGTCATCCGGCTTCCAGGCCCATTGATTACAAATGGTTATGCATGATTCCCAGGGATAATCATTATTGAATTCACCAATCCGCTGTTCCGGAGTGCCGTAATCACCGGCATATTTTGCAATACTATCGGTCATCCCAGCCATACCTTTGAAACCTTTATCAACCCGGTTATTTATGAGCAGATCATCTTTCAACTCACGACAATACTGGTATAGCTCCATACCCATTTCGTGTGTCCAGGAGGCTTCCCATTGTCCATCGAACCAAAGGAGATTAGTATTGTATTTGGTAATCAGCTCACCAACCTGGTCAAACAAAAATTGCTTGTAGATATCCATATTAGAGTCCTCAACCGGACGAGGTTCATTACGATACCGTGTAGTATAATGTGGGTGATACCAATCAAGTACGGAATAATAGGTACTGAACATAATGTCTTGTTCCTCGCAAGCCAGCTGCATTTCTTTCATCAGATCGCGCTTGATTGGGGTGTTCATGATGTCATAATCGGTAAACTCCGAGTCATACAAAGAGAAACCATCATGATGCTTTGCTGTGATAACAAAATACTTCATTCCGGCTTCTTTTGCGATTGAGATCCACTCACTCGCATCAAAATTCACAGGATTAAACTGCATATACAATGAGTCGTAAGTACTAAAAGGAATCTCTCTACCGCGTGACCAGCCGATCTCGGTTCCTTTCAATGCCACTGGTCCCCAATGGACAAACATCCCAAAACGCATATCTTGCCATTCTTCGAGGGCAGCAATGTTGGTTGTCAGGTTGGGGTTGGCTTCTCCGCCGCCACCTTGAGGAAGGATTGTCGGTGAGTTGGTGCAGGCGGATAGGATCAGGATGCAAGCCAGGATAACGTGACGCTGGATCGTGACGCTATTCGTGACGCCTGATCGTGACGCCTTTTGTGACGTTTTTTTTATTTTTTTTGTCATTTTTTTTGTCATTTTTTTCCATTTTGGTTTCGGGAATACATCAATACTAAGTAAACACGTTATTATGATTCATAAAAAATTAGATGTTTACAAATTAGCAGTTAAGTTTGTTGGCAAAATTTACAATTTAAGCGGCTCATTTCCAAAAGACGAAAGATATGGCATAACGAGTCAAATAAGGCGGGCAGCTGTATCAATTCCCCTGAACATTGCCGAAGGATCATCCAGAAAATCAATAAAAGAACTCAGCATAGACCTATATCGAATCAGAAAAATGCTCCAAGCAATGATCAACAAAAAAAGATCAACCCAATAACCCAACGTCACAAAAAACGTCACGATCAGGCGTCACGTCCCCTCCCCCTACTCAATCTCCACCCCAATCTCCCCCACAGAAGCAAAAAACTTTCCATTCACCTCTTCCAAAGCTACAAATTTGATGTAGCGTGCAAAAACTGGCCTTCTCATAACTACCCGAACTTCATTTGCAGAATCTTCAAATTTCTCTCCAGCCTTATTCTCGCCCCAGCTTTTACCGTCTTGACTAAAATACAGAGCATACTTGCCCACTCGTCCGTTCGACATTCCCTGACGTGGGGTATAAATGAATGCTTTCACCTTCATTTCTCTGCCCATATCAATCTGGAGCTCATGAGGGTGCTTAAACTTTTCGTCAGACCAGTCAGAATGCCAGTAGGTGTTTGAACTGCCATCAATTGCAAATCTGGCTTCTTCGCCCGGGTATTCACTGCTAACATAAACTATTTTCCACTGAGCCTTTGACAGTCCAAGTTTTGCCGTGGCTATTCCGCTCGGCATCAATCCGTCGCCAAAATGCTGTGCACGTACGGTACCTCCATTCAGAAAGATGAAATCTCCAAGAAAAGGTTCAGAACTGGACTTGGGTTTGCTTCCATCCAGAGTAAACCTGATATCCTCTAAAAAGCCTCCGGATGTGATTCTCACAAAGCCCTCTTTATCACGAATTATTTCGGGCATGGTGGCAATAGGCATTCTACGACGGAGAGCCTCTTTCATTTGTGCTTCAGAATCTACCGGCAAAATAGTATATCCAAATGATATCCCTCCCGGAATGATTTTAAATTGCTCAAGCGGACCAGGGCCACAGGATCCATTACCCAATCCGGCATTCCGGTAATCCATATTGATCACAATCTCTGAACGGTGAACTATTTCATTTGTATGGCTGGCTACTGCAAGATCGTTGGCTGTCATGTGAAGAGCAGAAAATGCCATGGGCCTGTCAGGAACGAACAACACTCCTTGTCCATTCGAACGAGATAGCCCTATCCACCTGACATCCTCGCGGTTACCTGTTTCCTGCGGATCTATGTATGGAACATATTGATCTTTAACGGTAGAGGTATAAACACCAAGGTCAGCACTTGCCAAACGATCTTCATAATTCTCATGCGGTCCGCGTCCGTACCAGCTTAAATGCTCAAACTCGGAATTAAGCACCATCTGAATGCCCACTCTTGGTAAGACAGAACTCATGCCGGTGGGTAAAATCTGATGGGCAAAATGAATTGCTCCATTGCCCAGAATGGTATAAGTACAAATATGATCTGCATAAGCACCGGCTTTGCCACTCCAACGTATATGAGTTATTAGCTGTACTGCATTATTGCCAATTTTTTGACTGGAGATTTTTAACAGATCAGGTTTCAGGCTATCCAATCCAAAAATCCGGATACTATTGCTTATCTCCTTATCATTATTGGTTGGAGCCCTCATAAGATTTAGAATGGGAGAAGCCAGAAGATTATCAGATAGACCAAGAAGTTCAGAGCCCATACTTAACCAGCTTTCAAGCAAACCTGTTTTCTGGTTAAATCTAATTGTAAAAGCCACTCCTTTTATCATAATAGACTTCTCATCTTTTTGAAATGACAACTCTGGGATACTCTCCAAATCAAACACAGGCTGATCCATAGGAGTTACTGGCAGCTCAAATTGTACTGTTGCAATTTCATGTCCGCTTTCAGCCCATGATTCATTCTGCTTCAATCTAAATTGCATGTTAAGGTAGTGTTCATCAGAACTTTGAATTGGGATCTCAGGCATCTTTAATTGTAAAATAATCGATTCACCTGGGGCAAGTGAAAAGGCTGGAGAATGCTTTACAGAATGAGAAGATCTCCCGTTTTTGCTAACTGAATAATGTAAATCAAAATCATGAATGTTAGTGAAATCATATTTGTTAGTGATCTTGACCTTCCCAGCCATCAAATCTACCGCTTCAAATCCAATGTACTGATATACGCGTTTTACCTCCAACAACTTTGGAGGGATGCTACGATCAGGAAAGACTAATCCATTCAAACAAAAGGATCCGTCATTGGGTTGATCTCCAAAATCTCCTCCGTAAGCATAGTATGACATCCCGTTTTCATCCCTTTGGAGAATACCCTGATCTACCCAATCCCAGATACATCCACCTATCAGTCGGGGATAAGATTCAATCACCCGCCAGTATTCATCCAGGTTTCCAACTGAGTTACCCATTGCATGGGCATATTCACACAGAAAAAATGGTCTTGGATCATTGCTTTTTCCTTGAGCTTCAACATAGGATACTGATGGATACATCACACTCACTATATCACAAACCTCATTAAAGCGCTCATAATGAACAGGTCGCGAGGAATCAAGTTTTTTGGTGAGTTCAGCAGTCGCTGCAAAGTTCTGGCCCGGACCAGCCTCATTTCCCATGCTCCACATAATGATGCTGGGGTGGTTCTTATCGCGTTGGATCATCCTCTCCATTCGTTCGAGGTGAGCCTCTTTCCAATCCGGATTATTGCCCAGCGATCTCTCCATGCTGTAACCCATCCCGTGTGATTCAATATTGGCCTCATCGATCACATACAATCCGTACTCATCGCATAACTGATACCAATAGGGATCATCAGGATAATGGCAGGTTCTCACTGTGTTGATGTTATGCTGTTTCATCAGCAATATATCCTGAAGCATAGATTCTTTTGAAATCACATGTCCGGTAACAGGATCATGCTCATGACGATTCACTCCTTTCAGCAAAACTGGTTCACCATTGATAAGAAGTTGCTGGTTTATGATTTCAATATTTCGGAATCCGATTTTATGACTGACTACTTCCAAAATCCTTCCTTTTGAATCTTTGAGAGTAAGCAATAAGTTGTAAAGATTCGGTGTTTCAGCAGTCCAGTGCTTGGGCTTAAATATATGATGAGAAAAACTTAATGTAAGATCTTCATTTCTATCGGCAGAAAACTCCTTAGTAAGTGGTGCGGGTAATACATCCTTTCCCTTTTCATCTACCAACTGCGCTTCCAGGATATAATCACTTGCCTTTTTCTTTTGATTGTTTTTGATTGCGACCTCCAGATCCAGCTGTCCGTTATGATAATTATCAACAAGAGAAGCCTTGGCAAAGAAATCTGTAATCCTGACTTTCGGGGTACTGTACACAAACACATCCCGCTCAATTCCACTCAGTCTCCAAAAGTCCTGATCCTCTAGATAAGAACCATCACTCCACCGGTATACTTCCAGCGCGATCAGGTTCTTTCCGTTAACCACATAATCTGAAATATCAAACTCTGCAGGAAGTTTACTCCCCTGGCTATAACCAACTTTTTGTCCGTTAACCCACAGATACATAGCTGATTTAACTGCTCCAAAATGCAGAAATATCTCTCTCTTCTTCCAATTATCCGGAATTTCAAACCAATATCTATAAGACCCGACCGGATTATATTCATGAGGGATTTTAGGAGGATTAGCGGGAAAGGGATATCTAACATTGGTATAAATTGGAATCCCATATCCATGTAATTCCCAGTTTGCAGGAACCGCAATTTCATCCCAATCGGTATCATTGAAATTAAGAGAATAGAAATTCTTAGGTCGATCGTTTGGTTTCTCCACCCAATGGAATTTCCATTGATCGTTCAGTAATTTATAATAAGCCGACTGATCAAACTGATTTTCCAGTGCATCCTGCCTGTTATTATATGTCATAAAATGGGGGTGGGCCTTTTCTTTGTTGATATCAAATATATTCGGGTTCTCCCAATCTTGAAGATTTTGTCCGGATAGTTGAGAGACAGGTGCAATCACCAATAACAAGGTAGCCAATAATATTGACGGTTTTTTCATGCTTATAGTCGGTTTATTTTCTATAATAAGGGAATAAAAGTACTGAACTATTCGCATATAGTTTAGTAGATTGCTACCTGCTTAAAACATCATCATGCTTAAACATTTATTTTGTCTACATGTCATCTTACGAACTAAACAATTTGGAGAGCCCTTGAGGTGAGAAATATAAAATATAAATAATGAAAGTAAAAAAAGGCATATTCTTCTCTATTGTGATAGCATCATTTTTTCTTTTGATTTACTATTCCGGCGATAATGATGTATCACTGAACGTGAATCAAGAAGACAACCGACCTCCTGAGGAGGAAAAAGAGAAGGGCGATACAACCCGGTATTCACCAAGATTTAAGAGTGGTGTACAGGTCAGTTTTGAGACTGCAAATCCTGATAGCAAGGCATCATGGAAATGCATCGGACCTTTTGGAATACCTGAAGTACGGTTCACAGCTTCTGGTACAGGAGCCGCAGATCATGTAACAATACATCCTGATAATCCATCCATCATGTACCTGTCTGTGAGAAATGGAGGACTTTTCAGAACAATTAACCATGGGAAACATTGGGAGCCTCTCAGTGATTATTTTTGTTCAGGATGCTATTGTACAGCTCTTTGCCGCTCGCAACCCGATATCTTGTATATGGGATCTGAAGACAATTCGATTTGGGTGACAGAGGATGACTGTCAAACCTGGACTCTCAGAAAAAATGGGATTACTGACAAAGTATACGACATCCAGATTGATCCTGATAATCCTGATCGGGCCTTAGCAGCAACCCTGGGTGGTTTAATGCTGACCGTTGACAGGGGTATAAACTGGACAAAAGTTATTTCAGGAAGGATTACTGATATTCATGTGACAGAAAACTGGGAGCATATTGCAGTAACCAAGAACCAAACTCCCGATCAGGTAAGACCGAGCTATTTATACTCGACGACACGAGGGGATGAATGGAAAGAAATTATTATCACTGATAAATTTGAAGAAATCTCCAAGGCATACATTGCATTCCATGAACCCCGGCAAGGTGGAGAGCTGATTGTGTATGCTTTTTTGATGTCAGACCAAGGTGCTTCAAAAGTTGGTCCTACTCGCTTTATTGGCCTTTTTAGGTCTGATGATACCGGACAAACTTTTACTGAAATCGTCAATTCTCGATACAACTATCCAAACGGACCGGTTTTATTACAAAATACAAATGGAGGTTTTGTTGAACTTGGTGATGGTTATGGCGGAGTAAATCCTTATACATCAGCCACCTGGGTTAGCGAATTCTATGTTGACCCGAATAACCCTGATCACCTGCTAACTATGCGGGAGAAGTTCTGGACGAGCTTTGATGGAGGACAAACCTGGCAAATGGGGCCCAGTTACGGAAATTCTAATTGGGCAGATAATAGATATTGCATTCACAACTATTCAAAGAATTATCTTTATTGGTGTAATGATGGTGGTATTTGGGGAATGGCTTTTAAGGATTTATTCCCGAATTATCTTGGATCTGGAACAGTTAGAGAGCACATCGGAGACCTATGTATCCAAGAGGGGTCTCAATGCGATGTGAGCCTTATGAATAAACGGGTTTTTATGACTGGCGGACAAGATCTCGGACAATTTTTCACACGCAAGGGACGTGATACCCATGTGGGTGTAGCCGATGTTTACAGAGGACGGATATGTCCGGTGAACGACTCACTCTTTCTTACAGGTGGTTTGGAAATCAAAATATCAGGATATTCAGAGGACTTCACCCTATACAACAACATCAATGCCAATCATTTTGATGGTTATCAGATTTATGGATTCACCAGAAGTTCAGATAAACTGGTTCGCTCTCCTAAAGGTCAAAATGCCTGGCTCACGTCTAAAAACAAAAATGAGAATAAGTTCAGCTGGACCGGCAGCGGAAATTCCCTGATCGATGCATGGGAGGAAGTTGTGCATCCGGGAGCTATTGGAGTCTCGAAATTATCGCCCGGTACCTTTGAGCAATCCTGGGCAAATGAGGATGTGGCATTCCTTGGGAGTCAAACCTCGAGAAAAGTTTTTATCACCAATAATCTTACAAGCTTACATCCTGAATTCTCAGAGCTACCTGATGCACCGTCTGCAACTCACTACAGAATTGCCACCCATCCTGATAGCATAAATACCGTTGTGCTTGCCACCGAGAAAAAAGTATATCTATCTAAGGATAAAGG
>JAGLDP010000119.1 GCA_023145515.1 Bacteroidales bacterium | reverse complement strand
TTAGTATGGCAGTAAAACCTCTTATGGTAGAGGTTAGCTACCCTGTTCTGAATATTCCTGGTAACTATCAGGGATGGGATCCAGCTAGCCCATTGACAGTGATTCACTCTTTGAAGAGTGATGAGGTTTATGACGGTTATGTATACTTTGGCGAGGCAGCAACAATGTTTAAGTTTGCTAAGGGATCATGGGATAATAACTGGGGAGACGATGGAGTTGATGGTACTTTAGAGCCGGGTGGAGCAGATATCGCAGCTACTGGTCCTGCAATGTATCGACTTAGCGCAGATCTGAATACACTGACCTATACTGCTATCCAAACAGATTGGGGCTTGATCGGTTCAGCTACTCCCGATGGATGGGATGCTGATCAGGATTTGACTTACAACGCAGAGGCTGGAATATTAACTATTACTCTTGATTTAGTTGAGGGTGAAGTGAAATTCAGGGCGAATGACGATTGGGGTTTAAATCTTGGAGATGACCATGCGAATGGAGTTATGGAATATGATGGTGCAAATATTATTATTGATGCCGCTGGTAATTATACTATTACACTTGATTTAAGCGGTGCATTGATTTTGTATACTCTTACTAAGAATTAGGAAGTAGGAATTGATTGAACATGAAGCCCACCTGGATAATAACTTGTTCAGGTGGGTTTTTTGTAACTTAGTCATTCGTCTTTCAGAAGTATTAAGTAATAAGTGCTATTTTATGAGGAAGATTCTTCTTGGGTTTCTTTTATTATTTAGTTTCAGCTTGTTGTGTGCTCAAAAAGCAGACATTTGGCATGTTGAACCACCTTCTTGGTGGGTTGGGATGGAGAATACTGAACTACAGATTATGCTACATGGAGACGATATTGCCCTCCTGACTCCAATAGTTGAATATCCAGGAGTTGAAATGACCAGGATTGAGAGAACACCCAATGCTAACTATCTCTTTTTATATCTGAATATTGATGAGGAAACGGTACCCGGACATCTGAATATTTTGCTTAAAGCAGATGATTCTTTTGCGTCTGGAGATATCTCAATTTCGTACGAGCTTCTGGCAAGGAAAGCAGATTCAAAGCTAAGGCAAGGATTTGACCCATCTGATGTCATCTATCTGATTACACCAGACCGCTTTGCTAATGGAGATCCTTTGAATGACGAATTTCCTGAAATGATTGATAAATTGAATCGCAAATATCCCTTTGGTCGACATGGAGGAGATATCAAGGGGATTATTGATAAGCTCAACTATATTGCAGATATGGGCTTTACTGCAATATGGTTAAATCCTGTGCTTGAAAATGATATGCCTGATCAATCATACCACGGCTATGCTGCTACGGATTTTTATAAGATAGATGCCCGTTATGGAAGCAACCTTGATTATCAGACTCTAAGTCAGAAGGCAAAAGCTCTTGGCATAAAACTCATTATGGATCAAATTATGAATCATTGTGGGTCATCTCATTGGTGGATGAGAGATTTGCCTGATAATGATTGGATTAATTCAATGGATAAATATCACCAAACAACTCACCGCCGGGTAGTACTTAATGATCCGTATGTAGCACAATCAGATATCAGCAAGTTTACTGATGGATGGTTTGTGAAAACAATGCCAGATATGAATCAAAAGAATCCATTGTTGGCAGATTATCTTATCCAAAATAGTATATGGTGGGTTGAGTTCGCAGATTTAGGCGGAATAAGACATGATACTCATCCCTATGCAGGAAAGGAATTTATGGCTGATTATAGCTGCAGGATTATGAATGAATATCCTGATTTCAATATTGTGGGCGAAGATTGGAGCGTTAATCCAGCGATTATTGCCAAATGGCAGAGAGGAATGAATAACCCTGATCAGTATGTTTCATGTATGCCAAGTATGTTTGACTTTCCTTTACAATCAGCTTTAATTCAGTCTCTTAATGAAGATGAGTCGTGGGATAAAGGATGGGTTAAGGTGTATGAAATGCTTTCAAATGACTTTCTATATGCTAATCCCTTTAATCTTGTAACATTTCCTGATAATCATGATATGGACAGATTCTTTACCCAGGTTAAGGAGGATTATGATTTGTACAAAATGGGAATTGCATATTTTGTTACTATGCGCGGAATCCCTCAGTTTTATTACGGTACTGAAATATTGATGACCAATTCTAAGCCAGGAAATCATGGACTGATTAGAGGTGATTTTCCGGGAGGCTGGACCGGAGACAAAAAGAATGGATTTACTTCTGCAGGACTTAGTGAAATTGAGAAGGACGCACAGGAATTTATGAAGATATTGCTGAACTGGAGAAAGCAATCTAAGCTTGTTCACGAGGGCAAACTTATGCATTATGCGCCTGATGGTGGTGTTTATGTATATTTTAGATATCTTGAAAATGAGGCTGTTATGGTGGCGTTTAACAAGGGGAAGAAAAAGGTGAGAATTAATCCAAGTGATTATCCTGAAATGAATTTGTCTGTAAGTAAAGGTCAGAATGTTATTACTGGCAAGCTAATGGACTTTAGTGATATTATCTTAGACCCCCGCTCACTTCTTATTATTGAATTCGATAAATAAAAACAATGAAAAATACTCTCCTGTTCGTATGCTTTTTTTTGGGCTCTGCCATTCTCAATGGGCAAGTAATTACTACCGATCCTATATTTCCGACAGAATCGGATTCGTTGAAAATTATTTTTAATGCTGCTGAAGGTAATCGTGGTCTGGCCGGGTTTACTGATGATATTTGGGCACATACTGGTGTCTTAACAGATAAAAGTTCAACTCCCGGAGATTGGAAATACGTGATTGCTGGCTGGAGCGAAAATACTGATAAAGCCAAATTGACTTCTCTTGGAAATGATTTGTATGAGCTGAATATAACACCGAATATTAGAGATTTTTACGGAGTTCCTGTTGGTGAGAAAATTGAGAATCTAGCTTTTGTTTTTAGAAGTTCAGATGGGAATACTACCGGAAGGGATACTGATGGTGGAGATATTTTTACTCTTGTTTATGAAGAAGGTCTTAATCTGACAATTGTGCAACCTGCTTCGGATTTCTTCCTGACAAACCCCGGTGAGGTATTCCAGATTGCTGCAAGCGCCAGCTTTGCCGATAGTCTTGCAGTATTTATTGACGAGGACAGACTTCATGCTACTGATGGAAATTCAATTACTTACAATTTATCTAGTCCTGAAGAAGGAATTCATGAGGTATCGGTTGTAGCATACGCCGCAGATCTCGAGGTGTCTGACAGCTTTAATTTCATGGTAAGAGGCAGTGGGAATATTGTTGATCTGCCATCAGGATTAAAGCAAGGTGCAAATTACCTTGATGATCAAACTGTGAGTTTGGTTCTGTATGCACCGGGAAAAGAGTTTGTATTTGCTATTGGAGATTTTAATGAATGGCAGATTGATACGGATTATTTGATGAATCAAACACCAGATGGGAGTTTTTTCTGGATTAATATTGATAATCTTATCCCTCAGCAAGAATACATCTACCAGTATTTTGTTGATGGTGAAATCAGGATAGCAGACCCTTATACTAACAAGACATCTGACCCATGGAATGATTCGTATATTGATGAAGCAACTTACCCCGGATTGATTGATTATCCTGCAGGGAAAACAAGCCAGATTGCTTCTGTTTTTCAAACGGAGCAGGAAGAATACAATTGGACGTTGTCAGAATTTGAAGCTCCTTCAAAAGGTCAATTAGTAATTTATGAATTACTGATTCGTGACTTTATTGCAGACCACTCTTTTTTGGGTTTAATTGATACATTAAATTACTTACAGGATCTCGGAGTAAACGCTATTGAATTGATGCCTGTTTCAGAATTTGAGGGCAATGATAGCTGGGGATACAATACCTCCTTTTACTTTGCAGTGGACAAATATTATGGTCAGGCAAATACCTTTAAAGCTTTTATTGATTCAGCTCACCAAAGGGGAATAGCGGTGATCATGGATATGGTTCTGAATCATACCTACGGTCAGTCGCCTTTTGTTAGACTATATTGGGATAGTCAGAATAATCAACCCTCATCTGATAATCCATGGTATAATCAGACTTCTCCAAATTCCATATTTTCATGGGGATATGATTTAAACCACGAGAGTGAGGCTACTAAAGCATTGGTTGATAGTGTAAATAGTTTCTGGCTTACAGAGTACAAAATTGACGGGTTTAGGTTTGATTTCACCAAAGGTTTTACAAATACTCCTGGCGATGGAGGTGCTTATGATGCCAGTCGGATAGCTATTCTGAAGAGGATGAATAATAGGATCCGGGAAGTTAATCCTGACGCCTATGTGCTTTTGGAACATTTTGCCGAAAATTCAGAAGAAAAGGAGTTAGCTGAGGATGGAATGATGATATGGGGCAACATGAACCATAGCTACAGGATTGCAGTAAAAGGATATTTGGGAGGAGGTGCTTCTGATTTATCATGGATTTCATATCAGGATAGAGGTTGGGATGCTCCGAACCTTGTGGGGTACATGGAAAGTCATGATGAGGAAAGGTTAATGGTTGCAGCCATAGAAGAAGGGAATAGTCAGAATGCAAATCATAGTGTAAAGGAATTAGAAATTGCACTGAAAAGAATGGAGATTAGTGCCAGCTTTTTTATCCCGATTCCTGGTCCGAAAATGATCTGGATGTTTGGTGAGTTGGGCTACGATTACTCTATTGATTATAATGACAGAGTTGGAAGAAAGCCTATCAAATGGGACTATTATAATCAGCATTTAAGAAAGCGGCTTAATCAGGTTTATGGAGCATTGGCGAAACTCAAGCAAAACTATCCTGTTTTTCAAACGGATGATTATGAGCTTGTTGTAAGAGATACAGTGAAGCGTATCCATTTGAATCATTCAGATATGAATGTTACTATTCTGGGTAACTTTAGCACATGGACAAAGCTGGGGCAAGGTGGTTTTCAGCATGATGGATGGTGGTATGAGTATTGGACAGGAGATTCCCTTTTTGTTGAAAATACAGAAGCATGGCTCAGCTTTGAACCCAGTGAGTATCGTTTGTATACAGATATTAAACTCGATATGCCGGATGTTTTGTCTGGCATAGACAACTTGATATCGGCAGATTTGAATGGAGGATTCTTAAAGATTTATCCTAATCCTATTTGTGATCAGTTGTTTATTGAATTGCCATTTTCTTCTGTGGTAACTGAGATTGAGGTGATTTCTGTTGATGGCAAGGTGCTAAATGCCGACTTTTCAAAGAATTCTTCGCAGAGAGTTATTCGTTTGGATTCAAGCCAGTGGCCTGATGGAATTCTTTTTGTTAGAGTAAGGGCTGGAGGAAAGGTTTGGGTAGAGAAGATCGTTAAATAAGAAGGAAAACTCGTATTTTTGAAAAAAAACAAAAATGCCTCATAATAATTTTGTTCTTAGCATCAGGGAAGGGATTCCTGAAATCCTACCTGATCCAAAACCATATGATACAACTATTAGTCACGCTCCCAAGCGCAAAGATATTCTATCAACTGAAGACAAGAAACTTGCACTAAAGAATGCCTTGAGGTATTTTAAATCTGAACATCATTCGGTGTTAGCTCCTGAATTTCTTGATGAACTGAATCGATATGGTCGAATCTATATGCATCGTTTGCGTCCTGATTATGAGATCAAAGCCCGGCCTATCGAGGAATTCCCCCATAAGTGTACACAGGCTGCAGCCATCATGCTGATGATTTCTAATAATCTCGACGATACGATAGCCCAACACCCACATGAACTAATTACTTACGGAGGAAATGGGGCTGTATTTCAAAATTGGGCTCAGTATCTTTTGACTATGAAGTATCTTTCTGAGATGACAAATGAGCAAACTTTGGTGATGTATTCCGGACATCCAATGGGTTTGTTTCCTTCTCATAAAGAGGCTCCAAGAGTTGTGGTAACTAACGGCATGATGATCCCAAATTATTCCAGTCAGGATGATTGGGAGAAATTCAATGCTCTTGGAGTTTCACAGTACGGACAAATGACAGCTGGTTCCTTTATGTATATTGGTCCGCAAGGAATTGTGCATGGTACTACTATTACAGTACTAAATGCTGGAAGAATGAAAGCCAAAACTTCTGATGAAGGATTAGGAGGAAAGATTTTTGTGACATCTGGTCTTGGTGGTATGTCAGGTGCTCAGGCAAAAGCTACTGTTATTGCAGGAGGTATTTGTCTTGTTGCAGAAGTGAATCCTAAGGCTGCAATAAAGAGACACGAGCAGGGTTGGGTAGATGAATTGTTTACTGATCTTGATGAGCTGATAGCCCGTGCCCGTATTGCACAAAACAAGAAGGAGGCTGTATCTCTTGCTTATCAGGGAAATATTATTGATCTGTGGGAGAAGCTTGATTCTGAAGATCTTAGGATAGATATGGGGTCAGATCAGACCTCTCTTCATAACCCTTGGGCGGGTGGATATTATCCGGCAGAAATGAGTTTTGATGAGGCCAATGATATGATGGCAGATGATCCTAAGCAGTTTAAAGGAAGAGTGCAGGAATCTTTGCGGCGACAAGTAGAGCTTATTAAGTCGTTGGTAGACAAAGGGATGTATTTCTGGGATTATGGTAATGCTTTCCTGCTTGAGGCTGGCAGAGCTGGTGCAGATGTGTTTAATGCAGATGGAACCTATGTGTATCCATCATACGTTCAGGATATTATGGGTCCATTATTTTTTGATTATGGATTTGGCCCTTTTCGGTGGGTGTGTTGCTCAAATGACCCTAAGGATCTGGAGATAACAGATCAGCTTGCCGCTGGTGTTTTGCAAAACATGCTTGAAGAAGCACCAGATGATATTCGTTTGCAGATGGAAGATAATCTTCACTGGATTCGTGAAGCTGGTCGCAATAAGCTTGTTGTTGGTTCTCAGGCAAGAATTCTTTATGCCGATGCAGAAGGAAGGATACGAATTGCAGAAGCGTTTAATGAAGCTGTCAGAGCTGGTAAAGTGTCAGCACCAATTGTTCTCGGAAGAGATCATCACGATGTATCAGGAACTGATTCGCCATACCGCGAAACTTCTAATATCTATGATGGATCACAGTTTACTGCAGATATGGCCATACAAAATGTAATTGGCGATTCATTTCGTGGAGCAAGCTGGGTGTCAATTCATAATGGAGGTGGCGTTGGATGGGGCGAGGTTATTAACGGAGGATTTGGAATGGTTCTTGATGGATCAAAGGAAGCTGATATACGTCTCAAAAGGATGTTATTTTGGGATGTCAATAATGGTATCTCAAGAAGATCCTGGGCCAGAAATGAACCGGCTATGACAGCTATTGAAAGAGCAATGGCTATGGAGCCGGAACTACAGGTTACAATTCCGTTTGTTGCCGACCAGAATATGATTGATAAGTTATTTTAATAAGTATTATGAAATTATTACAGCTCGTATTGATATGTGGAATGCTCAGCGGATTATTCTCCTGTATTCCTGAAGGTGAAACACAAAGTTTTGAAGGTGAATGGTCTTGCCAGGAGACCAGTGAAATATTTATGGAAAGCATGAAGGAAAACATGAAGGGAAGCACTGGAACCACAATCTTTCCTGTCTATTTCGCCCAGGATGCAAGCTTTGAAAACAAGTATTATATTGATAATTTCTATCAGCTTGGTAGTGGTCAGCAGGTGACTATTATGGTGTCAGGTGGTCGTACTATTACTATTGAGACGCAAACAGTTAATGGGATTGAATTTTCAGGAAGTGGAGTGGTGAGCTCAGATTATAATACGATTGACTTGATTTATACTGCTGATGACGGAGGAGGACAGATTGATCATGTTACCTCGGAGTATACCAGGTGAGGGCTTTTATTGTCGGTGCAGCAAACACACTGTATAAACAGCAACTCCCTCTTCTACTCCTACAAATCCCATCTTCTCATTAGTAGTTGCTTTTATGGATAGCTGATCCTGATCAATTTGCAGTATGGGAGTGAGAGTATCAACCATATCTGAGATATGAGGATTGATTTTTGGTTTTTCCAGACAGATGGTTGAGTCGATATTTCCAACAGACCATCCTTTATCCTTGATTAAAGACATTGTTTTTTTTAGGATAATCTTACTATCAATATCCTTGTATTCCGATGAGGTGTCTGGGAAATGATATCCAATATCCCGTAAGGCCAGGGCGCCGAGTAAAGCATCACAGATAGCATGAATAAGGGCATCCCCATCAGAATGCCCTAAAGTGCCTTTTATATGTTCAATAGTAATTCCACCTAAAACCAATTTTCTGTTTGGTACTAACTGGTGTACATCGTAGCCGAATCCTATTCGAGTATCATTCATTATCTCTTGCCATTCAGTCCTTCAATATCAAATAGTAGGCTGAATCTAAGTGTGTTGGCAAGGGGGTTGTTTTGATGAATAGGAACCA
>JAGLDP010000118.1 GCA_023145515.1 Bacteroidales bacterium | reverse complement strand
TCGTGAATATAAAAAGAAGGGATTGAAAATGCCTGTTGCTATTGCTCTTGGCGGAGATCCTGTTTATACTTATAGCGCAACAGCACCTTTGCCTGATGGTATTGATGAATATATGTTAGCCGGGTTTCTAAGGCATAAGCCTGTTGAATTAGTCAAATGCCTTACTCAGGATATGTGGGTGCCGGCCGATGCTGATTTTATCCTCGAAGGGTATGTCGATCCTGAAGAAGATCTTGTATTAGAGGGCCCTTTTGGTGATCACACCGGCTATTATAGTCTGGCAGATTATTATCCTAGATTTCATATTACAGCAATAACTCATAGAAAAGGAGCGGTTTATCCGGCAACAATTGTTGGGATTCCACCACAGGAAGATGCCTGGATAGCGAAGGTGACAGAAACAATTTTCATGGAGCCATTGAGAATGTCTATGATACCTGAGATGACTGATTTTCATTTGCCTGAATCTGGTGTTGCCCATAATATTGGGCTGTTTAATATTGAATCAGATTATCCCGGACAAGGAAGGAAGACGCTGAACAGTATATGGGGAGCTGGTCAGATGATGTTTACTAAATTTGGAATTATAGTATCCCAAAAATGTGATTTAAAGGATTATGCAGAATTGGGTAGAATTGTCACACAGCGGGTTAATCCTTTGAAAGATGTCATTATTACTACAGGACCACTTGATGTTTTGGATCATGCTTCGGAGCAATTGGCTCTCGGAGGCAAATTGGGATTAGATGCTACAGGGGCAATTAGTAATGATGATTTGCCAGATATTGAAGATATTGATCATGCAGTCCAGATGCTCAGGAGTGCAAATCCATCTATCCGCCAGATTCATACAGACCTGATTCCTCAAGGGATTTCTTTGCTTGTTGTGAATTTTCATAAGACAGAGAAGTCTCAGGTGTCTGACTTTGCTGCTGAAATTTCTAATTCAGACATACTCAGCAAAATTAAATTTGTAGTGATGACTGATGTAGATCTGCCTGAATTAGGATGGTATGAACTTGCCTGGATTGTTGGAAGTCATGTAGATCCTGAGCGCGACTGCTCAGTTATTATGGCTGCTGATAATCAAGATCGAGGAACACTGATTGTTGATGCTACAAGAAAGACCTTGCAACTCGACGGCTTTGTCAGAGATTGGCCAAATCCTGTTGTAATGGATGAAGCAACTATTAGAACAATTGATGAGAAGTGGGATAAATATGCATTAGGCTCAATGATATCTAGTCCTTCTGACCGGTATAAGCTTATGATGAAGGGGGAGGGGGCTGTTTCTAAGACCTAAGACCTAAGATTTGCTATTTTGCTTTTGATAGTGTTCCTCTGAAACCTCTTAGGAAATCTTTAATATCCATTTTTCGTTTGCCTTCTGGCTGAATGCTTAGTATTTTGATATTCTTTGTTGTAGTTCCTGCTAACAACTCAGAATCTTGAGTGATGAATAATTGTCCGGGTTCTAATTCTGTTGACAAATCATGAATCTCTGATCTGAAAACTTTAGCCTGGAATGATTCATTATCCTGATTAAAGAAGCGGGTCCATGCTGCTGGATAGGGGGATAATCCTCTTATCAAGTTGTGTACAATTGAAGCAGGCTGAATCCAGTTAATTCTACAATCATCTTTGAAAATTTTTGGTGCTGCTTTGATGACTTGTGTCGAATTACTTATTATTTGTGGAGTAGGTGTAATTGTTTGGTTGATAATCGAATTGGCTGTTTTGCTTAGTAGTGTCGACCCAGCTTCCATGAGGATGTCGTGCAATTCACCAGCTGTCATATTATCTTCAAGCGCAATTTTCTTTTGTAGAAGAATCTTTCCTGTATCAATTTGTTCATTAATGAAAAAGGTAGTGATACCTGTTTCTTTTTCGCCGTTTATTAGGGCCCAATTTATTGGAGCAGCTCCCCTGTATTGAGGCAATAGGGATGCGTGAAGATTAAAAGTGCCCAATGGAGGCATATTCCATACTATTTCTGGCAGCATTCTAAAAGCAACCACAATAAATAGATCAGCCTTCAGTTGTTTAAGATCTTCAAGGAAGTCAGGATTTTTTAATTTTTCAGGTTGCAGAACTGGGATATTGAATTCTAAAGCGCTAAGTTTTACAGGAGATAGGCGCAGTTTTTGTCCACGACCTGCTGGCCGGTCAGGAGCTGTAACTACTCCAACTACTTGATGATTATTGTCGATGAGTTTTTTTAGTGAAGCTACTGCGAAGTCAGGCGTTCCCATAAAAACTATTCTGCAATTTATGTGATCATCGGGTTTTTTCACTATTTAGATTTTTTAGATTGCGTGGTACTGAGATCCCTGTTGTGCATTCTTTTTCAAGCAAGTTTCTATTGTTCTAATGCTACTACTGATTTCGTTTTGTAGGTTCCCAGACATTTGATTTAACTCCTTTACCATATCTAATAAACCCAATAAACAGTGCTAGATTCATTGCGCAAAAATGGGTAATAAAACGGAATAATGAAATGTGGGTATTTAGTTTTTTTAAGAAATAGTCTAGAACCGGAATAAAAAGTAAGCCTGCATAAGATGCAAGAAGAACGAGATAGAAAATACTGCTGAAACTTAAGTATGCGAGGGCTAAAAATGCAAAAACAAAAAGAAAAGGACCTATCCAGCGGATTGCTTTATGGCTTAGGAAGGAAAAAGCAAGACCCTTCCAGGGTGGGAATAGTAATTTCCAGAATCGAAATAGGTTCTGGAAATTTCCTGTAGCTATCCTTATTTTTCTTCGATATTCGATATTAAGATCATTTGAAACATCTTCAAAAACAAAAGCCTTAGGGTTATTGATTGCCTTGAATCCTTTTTCTAAAACTATCATGTTGAGGTAGAAATCATCTACGAGGTAGTTATCCGGGACAGGTTCGAAAAGTGATTTTCTGATAGCAAAGCATCCACCAAACGGTCCCATCATTGTTCCCCATATAGTGCTTTCATGATGTTTAATAGATACTTCTCTTGAGATATAGGCCTTCTCTTGAATGGAGATTCCTGTTTGTCGTGCTCCTTTATTGATCATTTGGGTATCTACAAGTCCGATCTCCGCATTTGAAAAAGGATTAATTAGCTCTTTTAATGTTTGTTTATCGAACATTACATTTGCATCCGTTAAGACCAGAATATTGCCTTTTGTATTTTCAATTAACTTGTTGATTACATTAGGTTTACCCTGACGAATTGAGAATGGATAGAATTTGAGGACATCTGGGTGCTTCTTGCTGAGACGGGTTAGAATTGTGTCTGTTTGGTCATCCGAGCAGTCAGAACCTACCAGAATCTCGTAATAATTATGATTAAAGTTCGAGGAAAGGATACTCTCAATTTTCTCTTCAATAAGCTTTTCTTCATTATATGCAGACATCAGGATGCTCACAAATACTTGCTTGGAGTTGTTTGGCTGAATTATTTCTGTCTTCCTGATTTTTGCCAATATTGCGAGCAGCACTGGAAAAAGCACGTAACTGTGGAAAATTAGTCCCACGCTAACCCAAAATACTAATTCAGCTATTACTTCCATGATCATTCAGAAACTGGATAAGGTTTTCGATAAGTTTTTTGTTCTCGAAATGATTTCGGACAAAGGTAAAAGCATTTTGACTGATTTCCTTAATAAGGGTAGGATTTTCATGAAGATTAATCAGAGCCTCTGAAAACTGAGTTGGATTGTCTCGGATTATAATTGATTCACCATCGATAGCATTAATTCCTTCTACTCCAATTGAGGTAGTTACGATCACTCTTGCCTGGGCCATTGCCTCCACTATTTTTATGCGCATGCCACTTCCCATCCAAAGGGGGACAATATGTACTGGGAAATGACGAATGAAATCACCAGCTGATTCTACTTCACCATGGTAAGTGATATCATACTTTTTAATTCTTCTAATGAACCAATCCGGGGCATTGCGTCCGGCTAAGTGGAATTCAGCTTTGGAATACTGTAGTTTTACAAGAGGCCAAACTTGTTCAAGAAACCAAAGTATTCCTTCTTGGTTTGGAGACCAATCCAGAGCACCCAGGTGAGCAATCTGGAGAGTATTACTTATTTTTATTTTCTCACAGCTTTCCTTTATGATTACTCCGGTAGGCAGGGCCAGTGATGGTTTTGTATTACCTAGTTTATTAAAGGCTTTCTCGTCTCTGATAGTAATAGGAATCAAGAAGTCATACTTGTTGAGAGCACTAAGCTCTAATGTTCGAATTCTTTTTGCCAACATTCTAAAGTAGAGCTTTTTAATCCCTTTCACCTGGTCGGCAGTTCTTTGCCATATTTCGTGTTCCATATTATGGGCACGCATAACGACTAGAGCTTCTGTGTTCTTTCTAATTGAATCAAGGTATAGTATTGGATACAGATTTTCAATTATCACATAGTCGAACTCTCCGCTTTGTAATAGTTTTATTAAAGTCTTTCTGTATTCATTACTTAAAAAGCGACTTGCGGTGTAAGGTAGTTTAGAAAAGGCTAGGTTTATCAAGGCCTTAAATATGGATATTTCAGTATTTACAGCAACAGTAATAAGCTTAAATCCTGATTTTTTGGCTATAGGTGACCATAAATCTTCATCAATGAAATGCTTGCTGGTATTCATAGCAAGTACGGTTACTTCATTATCAAGCTGAGCCAGGCCCAGGCTTAGCCTATAACTTGCGATAGATCCACCATCACGTGGTGGAACCGGAACCTTATTGGTTAGCTGAAGTATTTTCATGCTTATCTTTTTGCCAGAATCTTACTGTCTTCATAGTTTTTTTTATAAAGAAGTAGTATGATTCAGAAGACATTATAGCAGCATCCCGGGCTGATTTATAAGTCAGTATAATTCCAAGAGGTAATAGAATCAGACTTGATCCCCACATTCCTTCCCAGACTGGAACAATTCCTCCCCGGGCATATTTTTCTCCTGCCAAAGTTATGATATGCCATGTGATAAAGAATACAATTGAAACAACTACAGGAGTGCCTAGCCCTCCCTTTCTAATAATTGCCCCAAGGGGTGCACCAATCAGGAAGAATAAGATGCAAGCAAATGATAATGTGAGTTTTCTATGCCATTCTATCCAATGTCGATTTATCCATCGCATTCTGAGGGAGGAGTTTTCCTTTGATGTACTGATATTGCTTCGTACGATACGTGCGAAAGCCATTGCCTGAGTAATTGCTTGTTGCTGGTCTGTTAGATTTAAAAGATTTATCAGAGTGTCAGCCCGATATTCAGGAATGCTGTCTGGGTAATAATTCGGATTATCCTTAACATCAGATTTTTTTTCAAAGCGCAATAATTCTCGTGCCAACAGTCCTTCGGCTACCTGTTTTTTTCGCCACTTCATTTCATCAACAAGAGCTCTGGCAGTATCAGCCAGCTGATTCATAGTAAGCATATTGTAATGATCGCGATACATATCCTCTCTAGATCTGTTTAACTCAGTATCGGGGAGTTTAAACAAAACTTCCTGCATTGAAAACTGATCTCTTCTCAGTGCTTTAGTTTTGGTAAGTTTTTTTCCATCCTCCAATTGTTCGGCATAGCTGAATCCGTCATACAGAGAGAGTATCAGGTATCTTTTGTCCTCCGTAATTTTCATGTATCCAGAATCAGCAACCGTCACAGCAACATTCCCTTGTTTAAGAGTATGATCATAAATCATAAGGTTGTGCAGAGTTTTTCCGTCTTTGCTTCTGGCTCCAATTTTCAGACTGATTCCTTCAAGTCCATTATAAAATTCGCCTTCTTTTATGATAAATTCTGGTCGTTGATGCCTTATATCCAGCAGTAGGGTGAAGAATTTCAGGTTTGTAACAGGTACGAGATAATTTGAAAAAGCAAATGCTCCACCTGTCAACATAACAACTAAAATAAGTGGAGGGAACATTGATCTGACCAAGGAAATGCCTGAGGCCTTCATGGAAGTCAATTCGTTATGTTCGCCAAGATTTCCAAAGCTCATGATAGAAGCCAGTAGTACTCCCAGGATAAGAGCTAGAGGTACAAGGCGCATAGAGGTGTAGACAAGGAGCTCAACAATTACTTTCCATTCAAGACCTTTACCTACCAATTCATCAATCCATTTCCAAACGAATTGGAGAAGAAGAACTATCATAGCAATAACGAAGGTCAAGAGAAATGGTCCGATAAATGACCTGATCATGTATTTGTGCATTCGCTTCATGCAGTAATTTGCTTTTCAAAACGAATATAAAGGGGTTTTAGTCTGTTCAGGATCCCAGATTTCGTTTTAAGACATCTACTTGTTTTTGCCAAAGTTCAGTTTGGTCATCGGCTTCATCCGTGTCAATGCATTCTGTAATTATGAGAGCAACATCTCCTGTCAGGTCATCCTGAGATATTTTGAATTCAAAAAACGCATCATCTTCATCTTCCAACCATCTGAAACGAATGTATTTTCCTTCTTTTTTTGTTAGTAATTCAGCTTTTTGTTCATTTCCATCCCAAAGAAAAGAAAAAGTGTTTCCTGTCAGGTTAACATCGTCTGCAAACCATTCACTTAAACCTCCAGGAGTGCTCAGTCGATAAAATAATACTTTTGGCGAAGCGTTTATTGGAAATTCAAGCTCTATTGTTGTGTATGCTGACATAATATGGAATTTATTATTTGATGTGTCTTTGTGCAATATAAGAAAAATTCAATAAAAAAAGGAAAAGATTACTCTTTCCCTTTTTTGTAGCGAGAGGGCGACTTGAACGCCCGACCT
>JAGLDP010000117.1 GCA_023145515.1 Bacteroidales bacterium | reverse complement strand
GCTCTAACCAGCTGAGCTACCTCGCCAGAATTTTGAGGTGCAAATATAATGTTTTTATATGAAAAATGCATCAGCCTGAAATGTGGTCTCAATTCCCTTTCTTCGTTAACCGATAATTCTGGTTGGTTTACCGATTTTGTATTTTTGTTTGTGAGCTTGTGGTTTACTTTTGAACCAAACTTAAATAATAGATATTATGGAAACAATGGATTCACGCCCTCAACGCAACAAAAACGCCAGAAGAACCTGGGGTGTAATTGCAATAGTACTCGGAGGCCTCCTTATGGCAAATCAATTTAATCTTATTCATTTTGAGATTTGGAGTGTTATATGGAGTTGGCAAATGTTATTGATTGTAATTGGTTTAGTATCACTTGTTAATAATGAAAGTAAATTTGTTGGTGTGGTGCTTATCGCAGTTGGTTCTTTCTTTTTGATTGATGACTTTTGGTATTTTCCTGATGAATTAAGAAAAGCATTCTGGCCTGCAGTTGTTATTCTTTTTGGAGTATACCTGCTTATTAGTCCGCCCAAATACTTCAAGCCACGAAGAAAAAAAGGATTGGATGAGGACGGCCGGGATTTTATTGATGAGGTGTCTGTCTTCGGAGGAGGAGAAAGGATAGTCACCTCTGCACAATTTAAAGGAGGACGTATCACCAGCATATTTGGTGGGTCTACAATTAACTTGATGAACTCTGGTTTAGCTGAAGGCAACAATATTATTGATACTTTTTGTGTGTTTGGAGGAACAACTATTATTGTTCCGGCAGGCTGGACGGTGAAGGTTGAAGTAGCTTCAATCTTTGGTGGGTTTTCTGATAAGAGAGAAAGGATGCCAAACCTGGTTTTTGATCAGGAAAAAATCTTGATTATTAAGGGTGTTGCTATCTTTGGAGGTGGTGAGGTTAAATCCTATGGTTTGTAAATTTATTATATGCCCAATCCGTTTATATCAAAAAAGGAATATTCTATCTCTTATGCACTTGTGTGGGTTCTGATTATTGGAACCCACCTTGCCGTGTTATATTTCTATAGCCAGCAGCCTCTGCTTGAATCAGTAATTGATGCTGTGGTTTTCAATATTCTTTTTGCCGGATTGGGATTGTCAGTATGGTATGCTGTCAGATACTACGATAGTTCACAGTCTGCCCCATTAGATGTTTTCTTGTATCATTTTGGTACAGCTGCGATAGCATTAAGTTGCTGGCTTGGAATAGGATATTTCTTGATATCTATTAGCATGCCCGGCTTTGAAAAGTACAAGGAGTTTCTAGATAATTCGATGATCTGGAGGGGTATCAGTGGCTTACTTATTTATTCAGTGATAGTGCTGATTTATTATCTGTACATACATTCAGAGGATTTGAAGCTGAGGGTAGAGAAAGAAGCCAAATTAAAGTTACAAGTCAGGGAGGGAGAGATTGAGCGACTGAAAAATCAGATTAACCCTCATTTCCTATTTAATTCGCTTAATTCAGTTTCTTCTCTTACGATGAGTAAGCCGGATGCGGCTCGGGAGATGTTAGTTAAATTATCAGATTTTCTGCGATATTCACTTGAATTTAAGGAAAATGAGTTGACTTTACTGTCGTCTGAACTTGATCATATAGAGCATTATCTTGGAATAGAGAAAGTCAGATTCGGAGATCGCCTTCTTTTTTCGATACAGATTCATAGTGACTGTAAATCATGCAGAGTACCTAATATGATTCTTCAGCCTCTAATCGAGAATGCGATTAAGCATGGAGTTTACGAAAGCATTGAACCTGTTGAAATCAGAGCAGATATCAGATTTGAAGATGAGTCACTCGTTATTAGCATCAAAAACACCTTTGATCCTGAAGCTGCTCCGAGAAAGGGGAAGGGCATAGGACTTCAAAATGTTTCCAATCGGATGAGCCTGATTTATCAGGCAGACAATCTGGTTCATGTGAAAAAGGGGTTTGATGACTTTGAAGTTGTTCTATACATCCCTCAAACATCCAATTAGCATGAATTATTCTGTAATTATTATTGATGACGAACAACCTGCACGAGATATTATTAGGAGTTATTTGTCAAGACATGTTGACTTTGAGCTTATTGCTGAGTGTTCAAATGGATTTGAAGGACTAAAACTTATCCATGAGCATAAACCTGATCTGATATTTCTGGATATCCAAATGCCTAAAATAACCGGGTTTGAAATGCTGGAGCTTTTAGATCACTTTCCTGCAATAATTTTTTCAACAGCATTTGATGAGTATGCAATCAAGGCATTTGATATGAGTGCAGTGGATTACCTTTTGAAGCCATATAGCCAGATACGTTTTGATCAGGCTGTAAAAAGAGCTCTCTCTAAGCTTACTGAACAAAGCATAGATAGAGAGCAGATGAGTAAATTAGTTGAGACAAAATATCTGGATAGTGAAAAATTGAATCGCATTGTGGTGAAAACCGGATTTAAGATCAAGGTGATTCCTATTGATCAAATTGAGTATTTTGAGGCTGATGATGATTATGTCATTGTTTATACTCCTGAGGGTAGATTTCTTAAGCAGCAAACAATGAAGTATTTAGTTGCAAATTTGGATAGCAAGGAGTTTATTCGTGTTCATCGCTCATTTATTGTTAGCATAAATCAGATTGTTCAGATAGAACCCTATGAAAAAGATTCAAAAGTTCTGATGCTAAAGAATGGTAAGAAGATTAAGGTTAGCAAATCAGGACTTAAATCATTGAAGGAGGCATTGGGCTTGTAAAGCGTCATTCGTTTTTACTGTTAACGATTGTTAATGCTTGAGCTATTCGTTTTGAAATCTGTTATTTTTGAATTGTGAAGAAGAATATACGTTATATACTGTTAACTATGACAGTTGCAATTGTTGGTATTCTGATTTTCCAAACATATTGGATATCAAATACTTATGATGTTGCGACGCGTGCTTTTAAGCAGGAGGTAAATGTTGTGCTGGAGTCTGTATTGAGTGAGGAAATTACCAATAAAACTCTTAATCAAATATTTGGAGTACACTCAATGGGAATTGACTCTTTGCACATTGAATGGAACTATCAAGAATACATTAAGCAAGAGCAATTGATAGCTGAGCCAGATGATTTCATGGAAGTTTTTAGCAGCGTATTTATTAGTCTGGTTAGAAGCGAGCCTGATTTGAATGAGATTTATGATAATTATTCGAAGGAATTAATAGCTAGGCATATTGATATTCCGTTTGAATTGGCTTTTGTCAATAATAATAGAATCATTGAAACGATCGGTGATAATTCGCATGATTTTTCAAAGTCGCAGGCTATTCAAAAGCTGCCTGGCAGACTAGATTCAGGTGATGTAATAATGGCTTTTTTCCCTAAGATAAATTCATATTTGCTCAAGAGAATGTGGCTAACCATTCTTGGGTCATTCTTGTTAGTTAGTCTGATAGCCGGAAGCTTCATCCTGATGTTTCAAACTATACTGAAACAAAAGAAAGTCTCTGAGGTGAAAAATGATTTCATCAATAATATGACTCATGAGTTCAAGACCCCTATTGCAACTGTTTCGGCGGCAATGGAAGCTCTGGTTAGTTTTGATGGTTTGGATGATAAAGATCGAAGCCTTAGGTATATTGATATTTCCAGGAAAGAAATGGATCGTCTTTCTAGACTGGTTGAAAAAGTACTAAGTCTGAGTGTTTTTGAAGAGAAGAAAATTAGTCTCATCAAAGATACTTTTGATATCTGTAAGCTACTTCACGAAACCTCGCAGCAATATATTCTAAAGGGTGGTGGCAGAGTACATATTAATTGCGAATCGGCTGGATCTGCGTATATTCATGCAGACAAGTTGCATTTTCATAATGTGCTTAATAATTTGCTTGATAACGCAGTGAAATACTCTAATGAGGAGGTTATTCTCGATACATTGTGCGAACGGCAAGGAGACTATATTGTGATACAGGTTAAGGATAATGGTGTTGGAATATCAAAAGAGCACCAAAAGCATATTTTCGAAAAGTTCTTCCGTGTGCCAACAGGTGACCTGCATGGAGTGAAGGGATTTGGATTAGGACTCAATTATGTGAAACATATTGTAGAAATGCATGGAGGTACAATAGGTGTCACAAGTCAACTTGGATTAGGATCAGAATTTACAATAGCAATACCGGATATTTATGAATAAAAATAAAATACTTTTTGTTGAAGACGAACAGTCTTTAGGAATGATTGTAAAAGAAAGCCTTGAAATAAGAGGCTTTGAGGTGCATTATTGTCAGGATGGTAAAGCTGGTCTTAGAGCTTTTAAAGAATTTCATCCTGATATTTGCTTATTGGATATTATGATGCCGATAAAGGATGGTTATACTTTGGCCAGAGATATCCGAAAAATTGATCAGCATGTGCCAATTATTTTTCTTACAGCAAGGTCTCAGTCTTCTGACGTAGTAAAAGGTTTTGAAATGGGTGCCAATGACTTCATTAAGAAGCCTTTTAGCATGGAGGAGCTTATTGTAAGAGTTAAAGCCAGGTTGAATGATACAAGCGGAATGTCTGATTTAGATTCCGACCAAATGAGTTTTACTGTTGGTTCATATACTTTTGAACATACCAGGCAAACGCTGGAGTTTCATGGCGAGGTGAGAAAACTGACTCATCGTGAAGCAGAAATCCTGAGATTACTTTGTCTTAGCAAAAACAAGGTTCTTGAAAGAAAGCAGGTTTTGGATAAATTATGGGGTGATGACAATTTTTTCAATGCAAGAAGCATGGATGTTTTCATTACCAAGCTCAGGAAATATCTAAAAAATGACCCTAATGTAGAAATCTTGAATGTAAGAGGAATCGGCTATAAGCTTATCTTCTAGTTTTTTATCTCAATACTATCAAAATGAAATATACTATTCTAGTACTTCTTTTCGCAGTTGGCATGTTTACCGCTCAGGGTCAGAATCCTGACTATATGCCCACTAAATCAAAGTCTGAGGCATACTCTGCTCTGGAAATGCTGACAAGCTATGATCAGTTTATTTCTGAGAATGTTATTAGTGACAATAAAGGCTGGAAGGCTTATGCAAGGTGGATGGAGTTTACCCGAGAGCGCCTTAATCCTGGAGGAGTAATGGCTGATCACGGTATTTTTCTCGATGAGGCTGTTAAGATTGCTGAAGAAAAGAAAGACAAAGCAGCCTTGAAATCAGGCTTGGCATGGTCGCCCGTTGGGCCCTTTGATATGCCCGGCACTTATAGTTCCTCTCCCTCATACGGTATGGGCAGGATTAACTGCATCACTTTCCATCCTACTGATCCGAATATATATTGGATTGGTGTTGCTCAGGGAGGAGTTTGGAAGACAAGCAATGGGGGTGAAAACTATACTCCTCTAACAGATAATATGCCTATTCTACGGATCTCTGATATTGCTGTTGATAAGCAAGATCCTGACATCATGTATATATCAGCCTGTGACTATGCCTATATTGGTGTCGCTCTGAATACAGATGGAAGAAAGCGCCACTCACATTACGGATTGGGCGTTTATAAAACTACAGATGGTGGTGTTAACTGGGAGCCAACCGGACTAACATTTAATCAGGCAGAGCTTGATGTTACACTTATTCGAAAAGTCGTGATTTCTCCTGATAATTCAAATACACTATTGGCAGCAGGCGTGTCTGGTATCTATAAATCAACAGATGCCGGGATTTCTTGGAACATATTGAGGAATGACCTTATTTGGGATTTTGAACAGGACCTCACTGATGGTAATGTGATTTATGCTTCTACCGGATATGTTCGTACTTTGGGCAGAGGACAAGCTTCGCTATTGAAGAGTACTGATTTTGGCGAAACATGGACAAGTTTACATCCTGATTTTCCTGGTGATCAGAGTATTTCAAGAGTAGAGATTGGTTTAACTTCAGAAACACAAGACTATGTTTACCTGATTGCTTCAGATATCAATGGTGGATTCTATGGCTTTTACAGGAGTACTGATGGCGGGGCAAGCTGGCAGACAAGAATGGATTATACTTCAGGTATAAATATCCTTGCTTGGTCAACAGTTGGTTCTGGAAGCGGAGGACAGGGGTGGTATGATCTTGCAATTATGGTTGATCCTAAGGATAAAGAAAAAGTATACATTGGTGGAATAAATATGTGGGGAAGCGAAAATGGGGGTACAACCTGGAGTCCTTGTTCATACTGGGTAATGTCAAATGGTTTTACTTTGCACGCTGATCATCACCAGTATAAATATAATCCGGTTGATCAGAAGTATTATGCTTGTCAGGATGGTGGAGTAGCACGTACTTCAGAAATCATATTAGGTGCAGATGGCACTGGTAAATGGAATACTAAATGGGAAGAAAGATCTAATGGTATGTCAATTACCTCATTTTATCGTCTTGGATTAGCTGAGATGTTTCCTGGATATGTGATAGCAGGTGCTCAGGACAACTCAACCTTCTATAACCAGAATGGTGATTGGGTGAATATTATAGGAGGTGATGGTATGGAAGCCATGATACATCCTGATAATCCTCAGATCATATATGGTTCTTCTCAATATGGAAGTTGGTCGAGATCAAGAGATGGTGGGAGATCCTTCAGAGGAATTAGGCCCACATATCAGGAGAATGGTGGCTGGACAACCCCCATGGTTATGAACCCAAATAACCCCGACGAAATATATACTGGTTATGGCAATGTATGGAAATCGACTAATCAGGGTGATGATTGGCAAAAAATATCAGACTTTCCTATAATCAGCGGATATGGTAAGCCTGCAGTTATATCAGCTTTATCTATCAGTCCGACAGATCCAAAACACATTTATATTGGCAAACGCGCTGCTCTGGGTTATACTACCACATCAAGTTTCTGGGCCACACATGATGGTACTAATTGGGGAAATGTGACTGATGGTTTGCCGGATGCACTTTACTTTTCTTATATCGCCGTAGATAATGACGATCCAATGAGTGTATGGGTGACTTGCAGTGGATTTCTTGAAGGACACAAAGTTTTTCATTCATCTGATGGTGGAGCAAATTGGGCCAATGTATCCTGGGATCTGCCAAATATTCCGGTTAACACTATTATTCATCAGAATGGTTCAGACAAGAACATTATATACATTGGTACTGATGCTGGTATTTATTATTCATGGGATGGTTGGGATCACTGGGAGTTGCACAGTACTGACTTGCCGAATGTAGTTGTGAGTGAATTGGAGATTCACTATCCATCACGCAAAATTTATGCAGCTACTTTTGGTCGTGGTATCTGGATGGCTGATCTGGCGTCTCCAATAAGTAGTATAGAAATAGATAATTCTACATCTTCCAGACTGGATGTTTTTCCAAATCCTTCAAAAGGTGCCTTCACGGTTAGTTTCACAGGGCTACCTGCTGGAGAATTTCTCATAGAAATTGTGGATATACAGGGTAGAGAGGTTTACTCTTCTGTGCCAGCCTACTCTGATGGTACAACTCAAACTGTTTTGGAACCTAAACTAAATCCGGGTGTTTATTTTGTCAGGGTTTGGTTGGGTCAGACACTAAGAACTACCAGAGTCCTAATCAACTAATTTATAGCACATTTGATCTTTATTAATCCAAACAAACAAACTCTTGTAATGAAAAAACTTTTTGTAATACTATTATTGTTCCCTTTATTTTTTTCCTGCAATCAGGAAGAACCTGGTACAAAGATTACTGGTATGATAGATAATCTTGAAGCTGGCCTATTTGTGTTGGGTGGTCCGGGTGGAACTCGTGATACTGTTCTGCTTAATGAAGATAATTCGTTTGAGTATGATTTCGCAGACCTTGAAAAGCCAGGGAATTATTACGTTATGAGCGAGAAAGATTTTTATTCAATGTACATCGCTCCTGGTATGCAGCTTGATTTATATATTGATAAAGATAATTTCATGGAATCTTTATCTTTTGCTGGAGTAGGTTCAGACATCAATAACTATAAAGTTGAAAAAGCCCGGAATTTTGAAAGGCCTAATTCTGATGTGTATACCAAAGATCCGGATGCATATCGAGCATATTCAGATTCACTTTTAGCACTTAAACAGAGCTTGTTGAACGAGCAGATCAAGGATGATGGTAATGATCCTTTCTGGGTTCAGGAAGAGGGTGATATTCTTTATACCTGGGCACAAGATCTTGGAAATTATCCGGCATATTATAAATATTATGCTAAAGTTGAAAGTGTTGAATTGCCAGAGAGTTATAATTCTTATATGGATCAATTAGATATCAATGACTCTAGATATTCGACGTCTTCTGCCTTTAAAAATTATGTCAAAATTGTTATTAAAGAAGAGGCAGCAAAAATAGCAGACCCTGAAAAGCATAAAAACTTAAGTCTGCTGAATCTGCAGGTTGCAAAGGACATGATTACTAATAAGGATGTTTTCAAGGATTACCTTACTTCTACTGTTATTGGCAGGATGCAATGGAAAGCTATATCTGAATTGCAGGAAGAGATTGATTTCTTCTTTGATAATTGTTCAGACGAAGAAAAGATTGCTGAATTCAACAAGGAATATGAGGCATGGAAAAAGTTAGCAGAAGGAGAACAGGGATTTGATTTTGTGGGTCATGATTTAGATGGAAATGTTGTGAAGTTTTCTGATTTCAAAGGAAAATATCTTTATGTTGATGTTTGGGCAACCTGGTGTGGACCATGCGTATATGAAATTCCATTTTTGAAGGAATTAGAGGCTGATTATCATGATAGAAATATTGTTTTTATGTCATATTCAATTGATAGCGACAAAGATGCATGGCTGAAATATGTTCCTGAGAACGAACTAGGTGGTGTTCAGATAATTGGAGAAGATGCATGGCAATCAGCAATGCTGGTTTATTATAAGGTTAGAGGAGTGCCAACCTTTATGTTATTTGGACCTGAGGGTGAGATTATTTCTGTAAAAATGACTCGTCCGTCTGACCAGAAAACGAGAGATAAATTTGATAGTTATAAAGATTTGTAGATCATTGCCATTTTAATACCTCGTCATACATGGCGAGGATATTTTCGGGAGGCACATCCGGCAGGATATTGTGAACGGTATTAAATACGAAGCCACCTCCTGGCATGAAGATATCCAGTCTTTTTTTAACCTGATCTCTTACTTCTTGTGGGGTGCCATGGTTTAATACTGTTCGAGTATCTATTCCTCCTCCCCAAAAGCAGATATCTTTTCCAAATTCTTTTTTCAACTGCTCTGGTTCCATTTGGTAGCAGTTGGTTTGTACAGGATTAATGACTTCAAACCCAGCTTCGATCAGATCAGGAAGGAGTTGATAAATAGATCCACACGAATGCAGAAAAGGTATCATCTGGCTATTTTTCTTTGTGTAATCACAGAGCTCTTTGTGTTTAGACTTGAACAATTGCCTGTAGAATTCAGGAGCCATAAACGGACCACTATCCATTCCCAGATCATCTCCGAATTTCACAAAGTCGACTACATCTCCAAGGTGCTGGCAAACTTTTGACAGCGAGTTCATATGCATTTCCATAAGGGCGTCAAGAAGGCGCTCTACATTTGCCTGATCAGCATAAACATCCATTAGGAAATTATCCATTCTACGAAGGAAAGTTCCCCATTCGAATAAATTGCATCCCACTCCTATTATCAATGCTTTTCCTGTTGTTTCACGCAGATGGATAGCTTTTTGTCGAAGTGAATTCCAAAAATCATCTTGATCAATAGCATGCCATGGAGGAGTGGGCATTGCCGCCCAAAGAACTCTGCTCATCTCAGTTTCCAGATCTTTGAAACTGTCAGGGTATCCATTTTGATATGGATAATATGTTCCATCAAAAAAGTTTGCACCCAGAGGTTTTCTGGCAATAAGCAGATTGTCTTTATATACCTCCCATGATCCATCCTTTTTTTTGTTTGGCTTGAACCATTCAGGATACCATGCTTTTACGTTTTCTGTTAGGTCAAATTCATACCAATACTCCGGATCTTCGATCAGCACTCTTCCCAGATCAAGTACATCAACTCCGAACTTCTCAAGAATATGATTCTCAGGAAGGGCTAGTTCTTGCACGGTATCATAGATCATGGTTTTGCTTGAAGTTTCTCCCATGAACTTATTCAAATTGTGATAGGCAAGAGCTGATATTCCTGAGCTTGGGGTTGCGCCTAAATCAATAGGTACACGATCGGGTTCTGAGTGCTTTACAGCCGCTAAAATTCTTTCTCTGCTTGTCATTGATTACCTATCATCTCAGTTATTACGTTCATTGCTTCAGACAGATAAAAATCTTTACCAAGATCTTCTATCATTCGTGAGGTTCTTTCAGATTTTGCTGTATCAGATTTAAAAATAGCAAGATCTTTTTGAAGTGCTTCCAGTTTTATTCCGGTTGGTTCTTTAAATAGCTTGTTGAATTCTTTTGCCTCTTGCTGACGCTTTTCCAGAAATGATTGATAGTTCTCAAGATTAAGCGAGAAAACTGAACGATCGCTGTCTTTTTTTAGTCTTAGAGCATTTTTTGTAATCAATGCAAAATTGTTGCTTTTAGCGATACGTTTTTTGCTGTTTTTATTAAGGCTATTCAAGTTAAGAGGATCTTCCCATTCTGAGTATTTTGCCATAGTAGTTTCATCCCATGGTAGAGCATACGCTTGCTCTTTTTCTCCAATATCAAGATATTGATATGAATCTGGAAGAATGATATCTGGCGTTACTCCTTTAAGCTGAGTTGTTTTTCCGTTTATCCGGTAATATTTTTGTACTGTTAGTGAAAGTGCTCCAAAAGGTTTGATGGAATTTAGTTTAGCAGGCAGATAGTCGTCAATATTTACTACTCTTTGAACAGTTCCTTTACCAAATGTACTTGGACTACCAACAATCACTCCTCTGTGATAATCTTGTATGGCAGCAGCAAAGATTTCAGAAGCTGAAGCACTAGAGTAATTAGTCATCACCACCAATGGTCCATCGTAATGCACCTTACCGTCTTTGTCATCAAGTACAACAGGTTTTCCATTTCGGGTTTTCACCTGAACAATAGGACCTTTTTCAATAAATAAGCCTGCCATATCAACTACTTCAGGAAGAGATCCTCCGCCGTTATTTCTCAGGTCAAGAATAATACCTTCTGCACCCTCAGCCTTTAGCTTATTGATTTCGCTTAAGACGTCTTTAGAGCATCTTCTTCCATTTCTATCTCCAAAATCCAGATAAAATTTAGGCAGATTGATATATCCTATTTTGGATTTATTGTCAGGATTATTCAGCAATAATGAAGATGCATACGTTTCCTCCATTATAATGACATCACGAATAAGACTAATTTCGACTATTGATCCATCTCTTTTTTTAAGTGACAGTCTGACTTTAGTTGCTTTTGGGCCTTTTATTAGCGCCACAGCTGTCTCCATTTTCATATCAAGAATATCTACAGGTTCATCATCTCCCTGAGCTACACTGATTATTAGATCTCCTATTTCAACTACCTTACTTCTCCATGAAGGACTACCCGGAAACATGTCAACCACTTTAAGGTAACCTTGCTTCTGCTGAAGAGTGGCGCCTATGCCTTCATATTTACCTGCCATATACACATCAAATCTCTCTTTATCTCTTGGAGGCATGAAGGTAGAGTGAGGGTCATAGGCTGATATCATAGCATTAAGGTACACTGCTTGTCGATCTTCACGATCCAGTTTTTTTACTCTGTCATACCAATCATTATATGTGTCCAATAATGCTTCACGTGCTTCAGCTTCCAAGATTTGAACATCTTTGATTTTGACAGTATCAGATTTCTCTGCGGCCTTTTCCTGTATTGCTAAATTTCCAGCAACCCGGGCAAGTACTTGAAACTTTAGAGACTTCCTCCATGCTTCTTCCATTTTTTCTTTCGAATCAGGGAATTTGGCATTATCAGGATTAGAATCAATAGATTCATTGATTTTCAGGTCAAATGGAGTCGATAAGTATTTTGTATAGTATTCCTTTGTCTCTAATAAGCGCTTTTGGATTATCTCAGAAGAGAGATTAAAGAAATCAAATGAACGAGCTTGGTATTCGTCATCAAGCTTATTCTCATATTTGTTTAGCTCCTTAATATCATCAGCAAACAAATATCGCTTGTTGTAATCGAGTCTTTCAATATAAAGGTCGAAGACCTTTTTTGAGAAATCGTCATCAATTTGTACTGGTTCATAGTGCCTTAAAGAAAGGAACTGGGTTATGGCTTCAGTTAAGTATACTTCTTTTTCACCAGATTTTTGGGTATGCTTCTTAAGTGATTGCTTTTGACTAAATGCAAAAGTAATTAGTAATACTGTTGCCAGTAATCCGGCAATAATAATTCTCCTCTTCATAATTGTATTATATGCTTTCAATTGTCTGGATCAAAAATAATGCCTTAAAGGCGGAAAACAATTATTTTTCGAAAGGAAGAAATCCTTTTTTATCCAATTTAGCTATTATTTGCTTTACGAGGTATTTATTTTGGAGGTTTACAGCATACCTCCTTGAGTTATCCTCTATACTAATTATCAATTCTTTTTCTTTGAGCCATCTGAGCATTTTTGATATTTCTGACGGATGCTTTGAAGGGAAATAGACCCTGATATCAGCTGCTTGGAAAACTTGTTTTTCTATAGCTATATCCATAATGAGTCTATCCTGATCTGTAAATAATCGTTCAAAAAGTGGATGATTTAACGCTGGGGCAATCACTTCTTCTTTAAGATAATTATAATTATGTAAAAGATCCATTCTGCTCATATCATCCCTTAATCCTGTTAGTGCAAACTCATACCAGTTCATGATATCATTATTTATTCCTGAATCTGCTTTTTTTATAAGGTATAAGTACTTCTCAGGGTCAGAGGCGAGCGAGAAGCTAGGATTAATAATTCGCTCAGAATTACCTTTGAAACCATTTTTCATCAGCATGAAATGGCTGAATAGCCTGCTAAGAAGTCCATTTGCTTCTCTGAATGGATGAATCCAAAGAAGCTTGTGATGAGTCATGGCAATTTTTAGGGGATGATATTTTGAAGGACATTTTTTGTTTGACAGAGAGATTAATTTAGTCAGGTATGGATCTATCAGGTGAGCTTCAGGTGAACTGTTAGGCTTACCAATATCATCTTTTACATCTCTTCTGAATTTGCCAATATTGCGAGTACTATCCTTTGTTATCCCGTCGCGAAGCAGTTTGTGTAACTCAATAAAGAAACCTTTATAAATTACTGTTTCATTAATTGTTTCCTCAATACGTTGAGAAATTTCTGATATCCTGTCTATTTCAACAGTTTTCCTGCCTTTAATTTCAGGATTTTCAAGCTTTGATTCTAAAAACTTAGTTAATCCTGTTTTGTTTCCATCAATTCTAGCTGAAGCAATGCTATCAAGATCTCTGAATATTTCTCTTAATTGCTGGTATAATATGTGCTCTGTGCTTTTAATTGGATCTACTCGTTTCAAAAACTCGAGATCCATTACCAAATCGGTTACCGGACTATTAAAGTCAGGTTCGGGTAATTTAAAACCCATGTGACTAGTTCGAGGACTCATGAATAATAACTTAACTGGATACTGAATGACTAGAGAATTCCTTCCTTTTTCTCTGTCATAAAGTTAGCTATTAATATTGAAAGCATAGTTAAAAAAAGTTAATTAGATGCGTAATGCATAAGGCAGGGAAATGAAGTTTGTACATTGCATATAATTAAACAATACTAATAACGTAAAATGGAGGTCAAAGTGAGATTAAAATCAATTACTCAAGGGGTATTTTACAAATTCTTGGTTATATGTGTTTTCCTGATTATAGGATCTCTTATCCCAGGTACTGTACTAGCCCAGGAAACGGTATCCTACAAAAACTATGAGGATATTACGTCTAGTCTTAAAAACCTGGTAAAATCAAATCCGAAAATTGCAGAGCTTGAAAGTATTGGAAAGACTGCAAGCGGCAGAGATATTTGGTTGATTACTTTAGGAAACAGAAAAGGAATTAGTTTGGATGACCGACCCGGAATATTGATCTCGGGTAATGCTGAAGCTGATCATTTAATAGGCAGCGAATTGTCGCTGGGGATTATTGAAAAAATAATCAAAGGATATGGTAATGATGCAGGCATTACAAAGAGCCTTGATGAGCATGTTATCTATTGCCTTCCAAGAATTAATCCTGATGGTGCAGAGTCATTTTTTGAATCTGTTAAGACAGGAATAAAAACCAATTCTACTCCTTATGACGGAGATAATGACGGAAGGATTGATGAGGATGGTCCGGATGATCTTAATGGTGATGGATTTATCACAATGATGCGCGTGAAAGATCCTGCAGGTATCTACTGTCTGGATCCAAAGAATAGTAATCTTCTTATAAAGGCTGATCCAAGCAAAGGAGAAACCGGAATATATAAAGTTTACTGGGAAGGCTTAGACAATGATGGTGATGGTTTTATTAATGAAGACCCCATTGGCGGCACAGATATTAATAGAAATTTTGCTCATCAGTATCCTTATTATCAGCCAGATGCTGGTCTGCATATGGTTTGTGAACTAGAAACCAGAGCAGTAATGGATTGGATTATTCAGCAAAGAAATATTGGAATTATTCTAAGCTTTAGCCAGTCTGATAATCTTATAACTCCTCCTAATGCTAAAGGCCAGTTATCGTCTGATCGTGGACTGGATCTGGTTAATTTTGCCAATGCTTCCAATAAGGAGGCTGGCAAAGTTGGTATGATTAGCACAAGGCGTTCTTACGGACGCTATGGAATGGGACAGTTTTTCTCTATGTCAAGAGGAGGTTCTCAGCAAGAATCATCCAGGCCAAGGCGACCTGCTCGTAAAGCTGCTACAACTTATAATAAAGCTGATCTGACTTATTACACTCAGGTGAGTGAGAAATACAAAGAACTATCAGGAATAAAAACGGCACCTGTTCTTCGCACGCCAATGGGAGCTCTTTCTGAGTATGGTTATTTCCAATATGGGGTGTTATCACTAACAACGCCTGGATGGGGATTGCCAGCTAATGAGGATACTGCAAAAAAATCTTCTCAAGGAATGAAGAGAGCTCCAGCAGGCCGTTCTGCATCAGCACGAAAGTCAGTTAAGAGTACAGATTCTGAGTATTCTTCTTATCTGGAAAAAAACGGGATAAAAGGTTTTGTTCCTTGGGAAAAGGTAAATCACCCCGATTTTGATGATGTTGAAGTAGGAGGTTTCACTCCTTATGAAATTGTTAATCCTAATCCTGATCTGATTCCTGATTTGGTTAGTAGCCATACTGATTTTGTGGTATACCTGAGTAGCCTGTTTGCTAAGGTTAAGATAACGAATACTGAGGTGATCGAACATGCAGATGGTTTATTTCGAATAAAAGCGACCATTAGCAATGAGGGCTTGATTCCAACTGCTCTTATGCATGGTGTGGCATCAAGATCTGTTAAGCCTACTATGGTAAGACTTGAAGTCAAGCCTGAGCAGATTATTTCAGGACATGCGAAAACAAATTTTTTCCAGCAGCTTGAAGGCTCGGGTAAGCAACAAAGCTATGAATGGTTGATCAAAGGAAAAAAAGGAGCTGAGATTGAGCTGAAAGTGGTTTCACAAAAGGCTGGATCTGACACGGTGATTATTAAACTTAAATAGGAAGTATTGAACATGAAAACGCAAAGAATGATGACAAAAAGACTATCTCTGTTGGCCAGTTCAGTGCTTTTGCTTCTGGCTATGATTGGTTTACCACAGGTGCTTAACGGTCAAACTTATGCATCTGATCCTGCATTTAAAGTAAAGCTGGATTTTAACCGATGGCATGATGTGCATGAGCTATATGATGATATGGCCAGATTAGAAAAAGCTTTCCCTGAATTCCTGGAAATGGAATCTATAGGGAAGAGCTATAATGGGTTAGACATCATGGTAATGAAGATAAATAATCCGAAAACCGGAAAGGAATTATCAAAGGCTGCAATGTATATTGATGCCAATATTCATGGTAACGAAATTCAGGGAGGTGAAGTTTGTCTGTACACAATATGGTACCTGATGGAGAATTATGGCCGGATTGAAAAGGTTACCAGGCTTGTTGATGAAAGAGTATTTTATATTTTCCCGGTGGTTAATCCTGATGGACGACAATATTTCATGGAGGGTACTGGCGGTGGTTCAAGAACAGGACATGTTCCGGTAGATAGTGATAATGATGGTTTGTATGAAGAAGACGGACCAAATGATCTCAACGGGAACGGTGTGATTGAGCAAATACGTAAATATGTGCCAGGTGAGGGTAATTACCGTATTAGTCGGGTTGATCCAAGAATTATGGAACCCGTTCCTTTTGGTGAAACAGGTGATTATATTCTTCTGGGTTCTGAAGGAATAGATGATGATAGTGATGGCAAGGTAAATGAAGATGGCCCTGGTAGTTACGATCCCAACCGAAACTGGCCAATTGATTGGCAACCCAACTATATACAGGGAGGTGCCATGGAATATCCTTTTCAACTACCTGAGACAAGAGCCGTTAATGATTTCCTTGTTGCTCATCCGAATATAGCGGGTGCTCAGGCTTATCATAACTCAGGAGGTATGATTCTAAGAGGACCATGTGCAGAAGAGAGTGGAGAGTATCCGTCATCAGATGTAAGAGCTTATGATGAGCTGGGTAAAAATGGCGAAAGAATGCTGCCATTTTATCGATACATAGTGATATGGAGTGGACTGTACACGGTACATGGAGGATTTGTTGACTGGACAAGTGATGGCCTGGGGATTATGACTTTCTCAAATGAATTATGGTCAGGTAGCCAATACTATACTAGTCCGGATTTGCAAAAGCAGACCCAGGATCCTAATAGTCCGATTTCACGTTCAACAGGAAGTTTTTTCTTTGATGATCATCTTGAGTTTGGCGATGAATACGTCGACTGGAAAGAGTTTGATCACCCGGATTACGGAATGGTTGAGATGGGTGGCAGATGGAAAAAGATGCGTGGACGCTTACCACCCCGATTTATGAATGAGGAATTGTGCCATCGTAATATGGCTTTTACTCTGTATCAGGCAGATGAAATGCCTAAAATGGAGATTGGTGAAACATCTGTGAAAAAGATCGGTAAAAATACTTACCAGATATGGATAGATTTTACTAATCCTAAAGTGGCTCCAACGATAACTGAAAGAGCTGCAGGAAATAATGTTGTTCGTCCTGATCTGATTACTCTTGATGGAAAAGCGGATATTATTTCAGCTAGTTGGATTACTAGTAAGCAAACACAGAAATATACAAACGAAGTTACCAATTTGATTGATCAGAAACAGTTAGATCGCTTATTGATCCGAAATGGTAACCCCGGAAAAACTACTCGCACATTACAGTATCTGGTAAAGGGTAGTGGAAAAGTGAAGATATCTTATGATAGCGTAAAGGGTGGGGTGGTCAGTGCCGAATTAACTCTGAAGTAGACATTACACTAATCCACTAATCCACTAATCTACATTGATCCAGCACTATGAGAACAATAAAGTCGATAATTATTTTTACGGCACTAGCCTTGTTTGTGGCTATGCCTCAGGCGAATGCGCAAAAAAAGAAAAGTAAGAAAGCAGATATTTCTCTGAGTTCATTTAAGTTCAGAGGGATAGGTCCGGCTCTTACTTCAGGTAGAATTTCTGATTTGGCGGTGAATCCTAATAACTATAGTGAGTTCTACGTAGCTGCTGCAGCTGGTGGGGTATGGAAAACCACTAATAGCGGACTTACTTTCGATCCTGTTTTTGAGAACGAGGGTTCATATTCTATCGGATGCGTGACCTTAGATCCCAATAACTCTAATGTAGTATGGGTTGGAAGTGGTGAAAATAATAATCAGAGAAGTGTTTCATACGGAGATGGTATTTATAAGTCTGTTGATGGGGGTAAATCCTGGAAAAACATGGGATTGAAAGAGTCAGAACACATTGGAATGATTATCGTTGATCCCAGGTGTTCAGAAACAATCTATGTTGCAGCTTATGGTCCGGTTTGGAGTGCAGGTGGTGATCGTGGAGTGTATAAATCAACTGACGGAGGGGATACATGGAATAAAGTGCTGGAAATTAGTGAGCATACCGGAGTAAATGAAGTCCATTTTGATCCTCGTAATCCTGACGTTATTTATGCAACTGCTCATCAGCGTAGAAGAAGGCAGTGGACTTATCTTGGCGGCGGACCCGAATCTGGGATATATAAATCTACAGATGCTGGAAAAAGCTGGATGAAGATAAACAAAGGACTGCCAGGTGGAGATAAGGGGCGGATAGGGATGGATATCTCTCCTGTAGATCCTGAAATTATCTATGCCTGTGTTGAAGGTCCGGGTGGAGGATTCTATAAAAGTACTAATAGGGGTGCTTTCTGGAATAAAATGAGTAGTACAACTACAAGTGGGAATTATTATCAGGAAGTAATTGCAGATCCTGTTGATCCTGATAGGGTTTTCATCATGAATACTTATACTCTGGTGTCAGTAGATGGTGGAAAGACTTTCACAAATCGTGGTGAAGCAAGTAAGCACATTGATAACCACTGCTTATGGATTAATCCTGACAATCCTATGCACCATCGTGAAGGATCAGATGGAGGATTGTATGAGACCTATGATAATGGAAAAACGTGGAGGTATTTCACTAACCTACCTGTTACTCAATTCTATAAGGTTGGTGTTGATAATGACTATCCATTTTATAATGTAATGGGTGGAACTCAGGATAACTACAGTATGGTTGGCCCGTCGCAAACGCTTAGTGCTCATGGAATTGTATCTGCCGATTGGCCTGTTACTGTTACTGGTGATGGTTTTGAATCTGTTGCCGACCCTAAGGATCCTAATATTATTTATGCTCAATCGCAGCACGGAAATCTGGTTAGATTTGATAAAAAGAGTGGGGAATCACGAATGATTCAACCTGCTGAGCTGATGAATGAGAAAGCGTATAACTGGAACTGGGACTCTCCTGTTCTCGTTAGTCCTCATGATAATAAAACCCTGTATTTTGCATCTAATAAAGTGTTTAAGACAACTGACCGTGGAGATTCATGGATAGTGATTAGTGGAGACCTTGATCAGAATATTGACCGGAATCTTCTGCCAATTATGGGTAAGGTTTGGCCAATGGATGCTGTCTCTAAGAATGGATCAACCTCTCGCTATGGTGCTGTTGTGTCTCTGGATGAGTCGAGAATACAGGCTGGATTACTCTATGCAGGTACTGACGATGGTCAGATTAGTGTTACTGAAGATGATGGTAAAAACTGGCGCCAGGTTAATAATTTTGAAGGGGTGCCTGAGAATACTTATGTGTACGATCTGATTGCCGATAAGCATGATGTTAATGTAGTTTATGCCGCTTTCAACAATCATAAGAGTGGTGATTTTACACCCTATGTGTATAAGAGTATGGATAAAGGTAGTACCTGGACCAACATAAGTTCTGATTTACCAGAAGGTGCAGTTTATGCTCTGGAACAGGATCATGTGAATGCTAAGATTCTTTTTGCTGGTACTGAATATGGAGTTTATGTTACACTGAATGGTGGAGAGGTCTGGAAAAGGCTGAAGGCTGGCCTACCAACCATTAATGTTCGTGATATGGCAATCCAGGAAAGAGAAAATGATCTGGTGCTTGCAACATTTGGTCGTGGTTTCTATATCCTCGATAATTATTCAGCTCTCAGAGAAATATCGCCGGATTTACAAAAAAAGGACGGACATATTTTTGCCATAAAAGAGACAAAGATGTTCAACAGATGGAGACCGCTGGGCGGACTTGGTAGTCGCCAGAAAGGTTTTCAGGGTGAAGATTATTTCAGCGCTCCAAACCCGGAGTATGGTGTCGTAATTAAGTATTGGGTAAAAGAGGGGGTGACTACACTAAAGGCAGAAAGGCAGAAGGCAGAAAAGAAAAAGTTCAAGGACGGTGAGGAGTTTGGATATCCTACATTGGAACAGTGGAAGGCCGAAAAGGATGAGCTTCCTTCGTATTTGATTTTTACAATTACTGATGAAAAGGGAGATTTTGTTCGGGAATTGAGAACAGGTTTGAAAAAAGGACTTAATAAGATTACCTGGGATATGCAGTATCCAGCCACTTTTTCGGTGAGCGCAAGTGATGCATCTGAAACTAAGGGCTTGTCATCATCTGGAATTGAAGTAGTGCCTGGTAGATACATGGTGAGTATGGCTAAAAATGAAAAAGGAGTAGTCACTGACTTAGTGGGGTTTGTGGAGTTTGAGATCAAATCGCTTAGCAATATTACTTTGCCAGCTAAAGACCGAAATGAACTGCTTGCTTTCAAAAAGAAAGCCATTGAATTAAGTGGTGTTATTGGAGCTGTTTCAGGATCTATTCGTGAGATGCAGAAGAAGATTGCCCCTTGGAAAGCAGCTACCAAAGTCTTCAGAGGACAGGAGGCAGCTGACTTGCTAGCTGAAGTCAGAGCTTTGGAAGATAAGCTAAAATATGTTCAGCTTATGCTCAACGGAGATCGTGATTTGAGTAGCCTGGATATGGATGCTGATGTAGGACTTTCTTCCAGAGCTGGAACAGCACTCTATGGCTTGTATGGTAATTTTTCTGATATACCAGGAAGTGCCAGGCAACAGTATGAGATCGCAAGTGAGTTATTTACACCAATTTATAGCAAAGCTAAGGCATTATTATTAGAATTTGAAGCCATGGATAAGAAGATGGGTGATGTTGGCGCACCCTTGACACCGGGGAGACTTCCTGCTTGGAAATAACATGTATGATATTATAGGGGCCGGTTCGCGCATCGGTCTCTATGTTTATTTTATTATTTTTGGTTATCAGAACTGAATTTAATGACAAAGAAATCTCGAACCAAGAAATCTGCTGCGCGAAAGAAAATCAAGAAGCAATCTGGGAAAACAAAATTGATTTTGTTTTTACTTAAATCAGGTGTTGTTGTGGCCTGCCTGGTTTTTTTCTTTGTTTTTGCAGTTTATCTTGGTCTTTTCAAACCTATCCCAACGAAATCTGAGCTTAGCCGGATAAGGAATAATTCGGCTACTGTTGTTTATTCTCATGACACTAAAATTGTTGGGAAATACTTTTTTCAGAATCGGATGACTATCCGTGAGGAGAACATCTCACAATATGTTAAAGATGCATTAGTATCAACGGAAGACAGTAGGTTTTTCCGGCATAAGGGATTAGATTTCATTAGCTTGGGCAGGGTTTTTGTGAAAAGTATAATACTGGGTAACAGAAGTCAGGGTGGTGGAAGTACAATTAGTCAGCAGCTAGCCCGGAACCTTTATCCCCGGCTAGGATTCGGTAAGTTTACATTACCAGTTAATAAGGTTAGGGAAATCTTTATCTCTGCTCGGATAGAAAATATATATTCTAAAGATGAAATTCTTGCTCTTTACCTGAATACTGTGCCTTTTGGTGATAATGTTTATGGAATTGAGGTGGCTTCACAGCGATTTTTCGGAAAACCATCTGCTAGCCTTAATCCCCCTGAAGCTGCTACCCTAATTGGGATGCTTGCGGCAAATACTGCATATAATCCAAGAGTCAATCCAGAGAAATCTTTACAAAGAAGAAATATAGTTTTGGGTAGAATGGCTTCTGAGGGAGTGCTTAGCAAGGAAGAAGCCAGAGCTTATCAATCTCAGGCAATAAAACTGAACTACCGGAAGCTGGATTACAATAATGGCCCTTCTCCATATTTCCTGGAGCATATTCGTCCACGCATCCAAAAAATTCTTAAGGATAATTATGGAGATGAATATAATATATATACAGATGGACTTTTAATAACCACTACTCTGGATTCTACACTTCAAGCTTATGCAAATACAGCAGTTGACTTTCACCTCAATCAGCTTCAGCGAGAGTTTGAAACTCATTGGGCGGGTAGAACCCCTTGGTCAGGTAATCCTAATATCCTTAATTCAGCAATACGATCTTCAGCGAGGTACAAGCAGGTAATTGCTGCTGGGATGAATCAGGATAAAGCTCTTGATGAGCTCAAAAAGTCTGTTGAAACCAGAGTGTTTGATTGGAAAAGTGGAAGTATAATAGTGAAAAATATTTCTCCCTTAGATTCAATAAAACAGAGCCTGAAAACATTACAGGCCGGTTTTATGGCTATGGATCCTAAAACCGGACATATAAAGTCCTGGGTTGGTGGAAGAAATTTTCAGGCCTTTAAATATGATCATGTGAAAGCTGTTAGGCAAGTGGGATCTACGTTTAAGCCTTTTCTTTATGCATCAGCTCTGTCGGGTGAGATTGATCCTTGTGAGTTTATATCCAATGAGTTAAGAACCTATGAGGATTATCAGGATTGGACACCAGAGAATTCAGATGGCAATCATGAGGGTTATTATTCAGTTAAAGGAGGTTTGGTGAATTCAGTGAATACTATTTCAGCTGAACTTATACATCAGGTTGGAATTGAACATGTTATCGATCTTGCTCATCGCATGGGGATTTCTTCAACTATTCCTGAGGTGCCCTCAATTGCCTTGGGAACGGCAGATTTATCTCTGTTTGAAATGGTGAGGGCTTATGCCTCATTTGCAAATCTTGGACAGCCAGTAGAGCCTGTGGTTTTGTTGAAAATTGAAGATTGGCAGGGGAACCTGTTATGGGAGAGCGTGCTTGACGAATCTCCGGATTCTGTTCTTACACAGGAAACTGCCCGGGCAATGGTTCACCTCATGAGTGGCGTTGTTGAGCGAGGCACAGGCAAATCTCTCAGATGGTTATTTGGATTAGAATCTGACCTGGCAGGTAAAACCGGTACCACTCAAGACAATGCCGACGGTTGGTTTATAGGTTATAATCCGGCTATTGTTGCCGGAGCATGGGTTGGTGCCGATAATCCTGGTATCCATTTCAGAACTACCGCATTAGGACAAGGGGCTCATACGGGATTACCCATTTTTGCGCGTTTTATGCAGAGAATTGAGCGTGATCCGGCTTATGATTCCATTTCTATGGCACAGTTCCCGCCCTTATCTGATGAATTGCTCGCCAGACTTGATTGTCCTGATTACTCTCTTGAAGATCCTAATATGACGCTTCTAGAGAAGCTATTTGATGGCTTTGTTAAATCAGACACCGCAAAAGCCAAAAGGCTCAGCGATCCGACCGTTCGGAAGCAGGAGGATGAGAAAAAGAAGAAGTTTTTTGAAAGGTTGAAGTCTGTGTTTAAGAAGAAGAGGTGATTCAGTGATTCAGTGAATCGGTGATTCGGTGATTCGGTGATTCAGTGATTCGGTGACCATTTTCTAGTTTTTTTTTACAGCGGTCTTATCTTTACTTTGAATATCAATGATGAGAATAGAAACCAGCCAAGGAATATTTATTATTCGGCCAATAGATCCGAAAGACAATGCTAGACTCACAGATATTATTGTTAATAGTCTGCTTGAATTCGGTGCCAGTGGAGATGGCTTTGCCTGTAATGACCCCGAAACCCAGGCAATGTATGAAGCCTATCAACAGTTGGGAAGAAAATACTATACTCTGGTTAATGCAGAAACACAAGAAATTGTGGGAGGTGGAGGAGTAGCCCCTTTGAATGGATCACTGGAAATCTGTGAATTTGTAAAAATGTATTATGTTCCTGAAGTGCGAGGACTAGGACTGGGCAGAAAAATGCTGGAACTGTGCATTGCAGAGGCCAGGAAAATGGGCTACAAACAAATGTATTTAGAAACCCTTGAACGCATGGATGCTGCTCGTGCACTCTATGAACAGTACAACTTCAGACAAGTTAAGTCTCCTCTAGGTGCAACCGGACATTTTAGTTGCGACGCATTTTATATCAGGGAGCTTTAGATTTCGCTAGTCGTTAGCGTTATTCGTTTGTCGTTAGTTGTTCCCCAATCTCCAATTATTTTACGTCTCCCAGTGCTTCCATCCTGAATCGTTCCAATTCAGCCTGCTGATGTTCACTCTCCATTATCTGGCGAATTTTCTCAACTATTTCTGGATTTTGATCTGCTATATTGTTTTCTTCGCGAATATCCTTATCCAGATCATACAGCTCTATTTCCATATTTCCTTTAAGAATATTTTTACGAATGCCTTTCCACTTGTTCATTCTCACTGCCTGTTGTCCTCCGTATGATGGGAACTCCCAGAAAAGATAGTCATGAGCTGCTTGTTCTTGTCCTAAAAGAGAAGGCATGAAGCTGATTCCGTCCGTTTCTGTTCCGGGGTCAATGCCGGCAATTTCGCAAAGAGTAGGGAAGAGATCATAGAATACCGATGGATGATCACTGATAGAACCTGGTTCAATGATTCCTGGCCATGAAGCAATAAGCGGAACACGAATACCACCTTCGTGAAGGTAGCCTTTTGTCCAGCCCATAGAGTCGTTAAAAGGTCCGGCACTATTAAACCACGGTGAATCTGTACCTCCGTTATAGGTTGGACCGTTATCACTTGTAAACATGAAAAGGGTATTTTCATATTTATCTAAGTCTTTCAGTAGTTGTATCATTTCACCTACCTGATTATCTAAATATCCAATCATTGCAGCATATCCTGCATGAGGATATCGGTGTGGGAAATATCCCTTTTTTCCAAGGTAAGGTTCCTCATCGCCAAATTTCTCTACATATTTCTCAACCCATTCATTTGGAGCCTGAATTGCTGCATGAGGTATTGGTGTTGCATAATACAAGAAGAAAGGTTGTTCACCGGATTCTTCAATGAACTTTAAAGCTTCGCGGTGCATTACGTCAGGAGCGTATTCTTCTAAGGTATAATCTGCATAGCTGTCAGGATTCATCGGATCAGCATCTTTTGCCAGTTTAGTGCCAGGCACAACCAGCTTGTTGTTAAGTGGCAGCTTTTCCTTATTCAGCCACAAGTGTTGCGGATAGTAAGTATGTGCTTGACGCTGACAATTATATCCGCAAAAGAAATCAAAGCCCTGGGTATTCGGAATGCTTGTACTAAGTGGTGCTCCCAATCCCCATTTTCCAATCATCCCGGTAATATATCCAGCTTCTTGCAATTTTTCAGCTATAGTGATCTCATTTGGATCCATGGGATACTGACCTTCAAGATTAGGATCGTTTTCAGCTTTGGCCATGTCCCAAACCGGACCTCTTTCGCCCCACTCGTGATTTCCCCTGACGTAGGCATGTCCACCATGTTTTCCGGTAAGCAAAATACATCTGGATGGTGCACAAACGGCCGATCCGGAATAATGCTGAGTAAACCGCATCCCGTTATCGGCAAGAAGATCAAGGTGAGGAGTTTCAATTTTCTCCTGATCATAAGAGCCGAGTTCTCCATATCCCAGATCGTCAGCAAGGATATAGATTATATTGGGTTGTTCAGTGTTTGAGCAAGAAGCCAGAATCAGTCCTAATGCTAATACAAGAAATGAGAGTTTTTTCATAGTTGTGCTTTTTTGTCTTTCGTCTTTTGGCGTTGGCAAAAATACCACTTTTACCCTAGAATATGCAATGCCAGCTTAATAGATAAATTCTGATTCCTTTTCCATCATAGACTTATTTATTCCATAATTTGGAATAGCCGCAATCGTCATGCATTCATTAAGTGTCAGTGATTCAGGTTATTATGCGTTACTGGTACAGCATGTGCTTAACTGTTTTGCATCAAAATATTTGAGCTATGAAAATGCGAAATATTCAAAACAGAATCAACATCATACTGATTGCAACTCTACTGGGTTTGTTTTCAGTTACTGCTTTTGGCCAATCCACAGGAGGGGCAAAAACAGTTGATGGAGATCAATCAGATTGGAATCTGACAGAGAGTTATTTTGCTGATATGTACAGGGCATTTAAGCCTGATAAAGTTGTGCAATCAAAGCTTTATCTACATTATGATTGTGCTCAGGAGTTATTGTATATCCTTGTTTTAGCTGAGGACGGATATCCTGGCTTAAAATATGAAGATGATGCTTGGCTTGATATCACTGACTTTAATGGTAAAGAGGTAACTGGAGGTTCTGGTAATGATGGAACAGCACCTGATTTTTCATGGCTTGAAGAGGGCTTTGATGGAGATGCAAATCATGTAAAAGGTTGGGAAGCTGTTATTGCTCTTGCTCCAGGGAGTTATAAACTTATTGCTCATTTGGAGGTTTTTGGTGATGGTGCCAAGCAAACATCCGGCACTGATAAAAAAACTGATAAAGATGGAATCGTGTTAACGATTAGTTGTCCTGATGAGGACATCGATATCGAGGTGAATAAGAAAGCAAATGACTATTATCCTTACCAGGGCTCAGTTGTAACCTTCACAATGGAGGCTTCAAATCTTTCTTCTTCAGTTGATGCTACAAGTATAATTATTGAAGAAATTCTTCCTGCAGGTCTTGATTATTTAAGTCACAGTACAACTGGCGGAACATATAATTCTGCTTCAGGACTGTGGACTATTTCTGAATTGACAGCTGGAGCCACTGTTGAACTCACGCTGGAGGCAAGGGTAACGACAGATGAGGAAGTTTGTAACACAATTGCATTCATCTCTGCTGATCAAAATGATGAGTTCTTAAAGAATAACAAGTTTACTATGTGTCTGAAACCAAAGAATTCAGATACTGACCTTGGAGTTACTAAAGATGTTTATAACGCTGTGCCTAAAGTAGGGGAACAGTCACTTTTCACAATTACCGTAACTAACATGCATAACGATATGGTAGTTACCGGAGTTGAAATTACAGATCAGTTAGATGCTAATCTGGCTCTTGTAGAAGCTGCACCTTCAATTGGAACTTATAATGCCGGTACTGGTATTTGGTCAATAGCCAGTCTGAATCCAGGACAAACAGCTACAATGCTGATGACTGTTACAGTAAATGGTTCTGCTGATAATTTTGCCAGATTAACCAAGCTTGATCAAAATGATATAAATCCGGATAACGATGAAGCCATGGCTTCTGTGACAGTTAGTGGATCATCAGGAGGAAATGATGGAGGACTGGAATCAGATGGAAGCCTAGCCAGTTTAATCGCAGAAAGAAATTTCTCAAAGGGAAAATCGGATGCTAAGAAAGCTTTCAACTCTTCAGAATTGATGATAGGTTTTAGCGAGAGTCTGGCCAAACAGGGAATAATTGCTCCAGTATCAAATCTTAAAAGTGTGAGTGATTTAGTAGAATATATTCCTGAGAACGGACCTTTTGGAACTCGTGCATACATCTCTACACCAGGTGATCTGTTAGGAATATCAAATGCAAATGAGGTATTCTCTGCTGATTATTTTGATGCGGATAATAAGCGTATGGCTGCAATAATGGGTCTTACTACTAATGATGGCGAAGTATATAATCACACCAAAGTGATTTGCGACCGTTTGACAGGTGCTAATCTTGAGTTTGTGAGATACATACAGATTAATGAGCATCCTTTCATTATCAGTAAGCTGGTTCAGGCAAGTGGTGATATTGATTATGCTATAAGTTTTATAGTATATGATGAGGATAACTCATGGACAATTGATAATCGCTGGCATAAAGAAGACTATCAAGTACCACAGGAAAGTGAAATATTCAACTTTCAGATATGGTCTGCCACTCCTCAGTCAACTGTAGAGTTGATGGAAAGTGTTATTAGTATGCTGGGAACAAAAAAGAGTGTAACATATAAAAATATTAATCAACCAGATGTCCCGACCATTATTGTAGAGAAAGGGAACTATGCTTCAGGGTCATTGATTCTGGATATTTTAAATCCGTCAGGTATTGGATACGTTAAGGTTAAAGGTAGCCTGACGAGATTTGAAAACGCTAGCAGAGAGACGTTTGAATACACATTGCAGGTGAACAAAGGCAATGATGGTCGGCATCAGGTTGAAATTCCAAGCGGATATGTATTTGATATAGATTTTTCTATCGGGTCAGCTGATGGAGGCAAGCGTGATGGTTTATATTTCGCTGATGGTCCATGGAGTAAAGATTTCGACAGAGATGGAGCTGCGATTTATGAATTGACACGTGAAATGCATGATGGTAGCAGTTTTGCTGATGCTTATTTGTTGGAACGGAATGTTAGAATGCAAGGCGAAGTGAGAACTTATGCAAGTATGTTCAGAATGCTGAAGCCGGGCAATCTGCCTGTTGATCTTACTCAATACAAAGCGTTAGTTTTTGAGGGTAGTGGTTCAGGAGAGATTGAGCTGGTTATTGCTAAGTCTTCTATCGACAACTGGGGTGAGCAATACAGACTGCGCTTTAGCTTAAGCTCTGATGAAAAGACCTATAGCATTGATCTTAGTCAATTGAAATCGATTGCATCAAATCAGCCTTTCTCGGCAGATGATGTTCAATCTATCACATTCACCTTTCATGGTGACGGGATGAATTACAGTAATTTTGATATATCTGTAAAAAATCTACGCTTCTCAGAAGAAAATACAATAACTCCTGATCAGACTAATCTAACTGATTTTGGAATGAATGTCTACCCAAACCCAATGCAGAGAAATGGATTTGTGGAATTCTCTCTACCTACCAGTGGTGACACAAGAATAGCTTTATACAATATGGCAGGACAAGAAGTTGTAGAGATACTTAATGAAGAATTAAATGAAGGAAATCACAGGATTCCGGTTTATGCGGCTAATGCTGATAACGGAGTCTATTTCCTCAGAATGATATTTAATCACCAGGTTGAAACGAAACGAGTCAATCTAGTTAGGTGATTGATGTGTGGCTCAGATTAGGAAGAGGCTGTCTCCGCAGACAGCCTCTTTTCTTTATTTGTTAAACTCTTCAAGGCCTGAGTCCAGGAAATCTATAAAGGCTTCTACATCAAGATTGTAAGATCTTGGTGGAACTAAAACTTCACCATTAGTATCTAGCAATACGTATAAAGGTTGAGAGTTTTGATTAAATCTTGTAATCTGAAAATCCTGATATTTTTTTCCTAGAGTTTTCTTCACCTTTCCATCATAAGATGAAGTAACCCACTCCTCTTCAGGAAGCTTGATGTTTTTGTCGTCAACATATAAAGCAATCAAAACATAGTTTTCACGTAATCTTTTAAGTACTCTTTGATCGCCCCAAACTCGATCTTCCATTTGTCGACAGTTAACACATCCGTGTCCTGTAAAGTCAATAAATACTGGTTTATTCTGACTTTTGGCGCACTCTAACCCTTGGTCATAGTCAAAGTATCCAAGTAATCCATGTGGTAGATGTAATTGATCAGAGTATTTAGCTTGTTCGCAAATTGAATTCTCAGCATCATTATTTCCTCCGGATGCTGCATTGTTCCTGATTATCTCATTGATATCAAAATCATGTGTAGTCATTGGAGGCAGGTATCCTGATAGTGCCTTAAGAGGTGCACCAAACATACCTGGAATCATATATACTACGAAGGCAAATGTTACCAATGACATTAATAATCGCGGTACTGAAACAAAACTTACATCAGAGTCAAGCTTGAATTTCAGCTTTCCTAGAAGATAGAAGCCCATCATGGCAAAAATTACTATCCATAGTGCCAGATAAACTTCACGATCAAGAATGCCCCAATGGTAAGTCTGATCTGCAATACTCAGGAATTTGAGTCCTAATGCTATTTCAATGAACCCTAGAATAACCTTTACAGAGTTCAACCATCCACCAGATTTTGGCATACTGTTTAACCAGGATGGGAATATGGCAAATAATGTAAATGGGAGTGCAAATGCAATAGAAAAACCAAGCATTCCTATAATTGGCTCAAGGATTGCACCACCTGCTGATTCTACTAAGATTGTTCCAACTATAGGACCAGTACATGAGAAGGAAACCAATACTAAGGTGAAGGCCATGAAAAACGGTCCTCCTAATCCTCCTTTATCGACTTGCTTATCTGAATTACTAACCATCCAGTTTGGAAGATTTATTTCAAACATTCCGAAGAACCAAGCTGCAAAGAACATGAAGATGAGGAAGAATAATACGTTGGGAATCCAATGTGTGCTAAAGAAATTGGCTACACCTGGTCCAAAAAGAATCGCGACTAGAGTTCCAATAATGGTGTATATCGCTATAATAGATATACCAAAGAATATTGCCTCAAATTTAGATTTTCGTTTATTCTTGCCTCCATGCATAAAAAAGGAAACTGTCATTGGGATCATCGGGAAAACACATGGGGTGAGTAGAGCGATCAATCCGGCCAGAAAGGCTATGAAAAATAAGCCCCAAAGACTCTTTGATTCCAGGTCAACCGGAGCATAAGGATCAATCTTAGATTCTTTTGAAGTTTTTTCTGAGATAACAACATCACTTACTGACTCTGTTTCCCCTATTTTAAACTCAAATTCATTGTATCCCGGAACACAAGTTTCGTCATTACAAGCCTGATAAGACACTTCACCAGTAATGTTTATTGGAGAATCTTCTGCGACTTTTATCCTTTGAGTAAAGATTGCGCTGAAGCTGTGGTATTTTACTTCCATCTGAAAATCTTCATCGTAGCCATCTTCTGGTTCAGGAGAAACACTTAATCCTCCTACTAATTCAAAACCATCCGTACTTTCATAGGAGATCTCTGTAGGCAGTGGGCCTCCAGTAGGTAAGTCGTGTGAATATAGATGCCATTCATCTTCAACAGTTGCAGAGAAGATCAGATCATATTCTGTTTTGGATATTTTTTCACTTTTGAATGTCCATTGTACCGGTTCCATAATTTGTGCCTGAGCAACAGTCAATAGGAATCCCAGTAAAAGAAAGAGTGAGACTAATCTTTTCATAGTAGTTGTATATAACAAATGGTTAACGGATATTAAACAATTATCTTATCTCCAGCCTGATCAATAAACTCGAAATCCAGAAATCCCAGTTGAGAATCACTTTTGATACTAAGGCGGTGTTTGTATTTTATAAGCCACTTCCTTTTTAAAGAAAACAATCCTTTATTTAAGTATGCTTCAATGAAAGGGTGTACATGAAGTGCCAATTTGGGTTTGTCAAATTTCTCAAGAATGTATTGATACTTATTGATAATTTGATCTATTAATAAGATGCTGGGAGATGCTTCTCCAGTTCCAGAACAAGTTGGACAGGTCTCCATAATCTGGATTTCCATTTCTGGCCTGACCCTCTGCCGGGTAATCTGCATGAGTCCGAACTTGCTAAGAGGCAGAATGTTGTGCTTAGCCCTGTCGGTATTCATGTTTTGTTTCATGCGATCGAAAACCTGGGAACGGTTTGAGGCAATCGTTAGATCAATAAAATCAACTACTATGATACCACCCATATCCCGTAAACGTAGTTGTCGGGCAATTTCATCAGCAGCAGCCAGGTTAACTTCTAAGGCCGTCTGTTCTTGATTGTTAATTGATTGGGCACGATTTCCGCTGTTTACATCAATAACATGCAAAGCTTCTGTATGCTCAATAATCAAATAGGCGCCACTTTTAAAGGAAACTGTTTTCCCAAAGAGGCTTTTTATCTGTTTATCAATCCCAAAATGCTCGAAAATTTCAGCTCTCCCAGAATAATGCTTAACAATTTTCTGCTTTTCAGGCGCAATGGTTCCAATGAATTCTTTTACATCCCGAAAGACTGAAGCATCGTTTACATAAATGCTATTAAAGGAAGCATTTAACAAATCACGCAGTATCGCTGCTGTGCGATTCAATTCGCCAATCACCAAACTTGGAACGGCCAGACTTTGAAGATCTTTGAATGCACCTTCCCACTTTCCCACCAATGAGCGTAACTCTGAGTCTAGAAGAGCTACTTTCCTGTCTTTGGCAACAGTTCGAACTATAACGCCGTAGTTTCTCGGCTTAATGCTTAGAATTAATCGCTTTAAACGAGTTCGCTCTTCTTCAGAATGAATCTTTGTTGATACAGATACTTTATCTGAGAAAGGAATTAATACCAGATTTCTTCCAGCTATTGAAATCTCACTGGTGAGTCTGGGGCCTTTCGAAGAGATTGGTTCTTTGGCAACCTGTACAAGAATAAGCTGACCTCCCTTCAGGATGTCCTTAATTTTCCCATGCTTATTGATGTCTGGTACTTTTTTAAAACGATCTAAACCAGGCGCTCTGGTTTTCTTATTAAGCGCCAGATTGAGGTATTTACTCAGTGACTGATACTGAGGTCCAAGGTCAAGGTAATGCAGAAAGGCATCTTTTTCATAGCCCACATCCACAAAAGCAGCATTTAATCCTGGCATTATCTTTTTGACTTTCCCAAGATATATGTCTCCAACCGCAAACTGTAGATTTGATTTCTCCTTGTTTAACTCAACAAGGCGTTTCTCTTCAAGCAGGGCTATGGCAATTTCCTTTTGTTTGGTGTCAATTATCAGTTCTTTGCTCACAGCTTCTCCCACAAATGCTAATTTTTAAGGCCTATATATAATAATATAAACCTAAAAAGAACAAAGTCTATTTAGGTTTATATTAAAAACATAAGCGTTATATGAGAATTATTTCTTCTTCTTATGCCTGTTTTTCCGCAAGCGTTTTTTACGCTTGTGGGTTGACATCTTATGTCTTTTTCTTTTTTTACCGCTTGGCATAATTTCTATATTTTTTAAAACTTATTATTCTGCAAAAAAAAATTACTTAACCTGAGTCTTTACCTTAATAACAAAAGTTTTGGCAGGCTTGAAAGCTGGAATAAAATGTTCCGGAATAATAATGGTTGTGTTACGTGAAATGTTACGGGCTGTTTTCTCTGCTCTTTTTTTGACTATAAAACTGCCAAATCCTCTGAGATATACATTCTTACCACTAGTTAGGGAATCTTTAATTGTACCCATGAAAGCTTCAACAGTTTTTTGAACTGTTACTTTCTCAATCCCTGTGTTTTTTGAAATTTCGTTTACAATGTCCGCTTTAGTCATTTTATAAATTCTTTAATTATCAACTAATTACATATTGGTCTGCAAATATAGGTGTTTTAGATGTATCTACACAACAGTCCAAAAGTTTTTTTGACTACTTTAATATTCCTCTGTAAGTTGCAGATTATTAGTAATTAACGCGGTTTTATCCATTTTGGATTTTTATAAAAGATTAAAAAATCTACATATATTTTCCATTTGGCACTCTAAAATGCATCTATATAGTTGTATAGGCTTTCATTTGATAGTCTTCTTCCTCGCAATATTATTTTGCGTGTCTTACTTATTTCCTTAGTGAATCAACTTTGGGAAGTTTAGAATTGTTCGTATTTTTATTTCCACTTTTTAAATGATAATTAAATGTCTGTAAACAAAGCAATTTTACTTGGTAATGTTGGAAAAGATCCTGAAGTCAGATATCTTGATGGAGGGCTCTCTGTTGCCAGTTTTAGTCTGGCCACAACGGAAAATTATAAAAATAAAGCCGGCGAGAAGGTTTCTCAAACCGAATGGCACAATATTGTTGCCTGGCGACATCTGGCCGATCTTGCTGATAAGTACATCAACAAGGGGCAAAAGCTTTATGTTGAAGGAAAGATTACTAATAGAATCTGGGAGGATAAAGAGGGTAACAAAAGGTACACTAACGAAATAGTTGCCTCATCAATTGTACTCCTGGGAAGAAGAGCTGATGATAATGCTTCTTCTTCTTCTTCTTCTTCTCAACCTGCTCAGCAGGATGCAGCTAAAGCTGATAATCCTGAAATTGCAGAGAAGGATAATGCTGATGATGATCTTCCGTTTTAATTAACTAGCATGGGTTTTTCGGTTGGTGTTTTTATTGGCATTGTTGTTATTGCCATATTGCTTATTGCCTCTGCTTTGATTTCTGGCTCTGAAGTTGCCTTCTTTTCCTTGAGACCATCTGATGTGTCTCGACTGGAAGAGCGTAAGAGTCGTGCATCAAAGACAGCGAAAGATTTGCTGGACCAACCGGAGAGCCTATTGGCTACAATACTTATAGCCAATAATTTTATTAATGTATCTATTGTTATCCTTTCTACATGGGTTTTTCATAGCCTTTTCGATTTTTCTTCTTTGCCCGTTTTGGGATTTATCCTTCAAACAATTGTCATTACCTTCATTATATTATTGATCGGAGAAATTATCCCTAAGGTATATGCAAGCAGATTTAGCTTGAAGTTTGTGTATTTCATGGCTATTCCTGTTCAAACTTTAAGAGTATTATTTAAACCTCTGGCAAGTATTCTTATACGCTCAACATCCCATGTCCAAAAACGAATAAAGGAGAAAAAGCATAACATTAGCATGGATGATTTATCTCAGGCACTGGAGTTAACAGGTGAAGAACTAGATGAAGATGAAAAGATTCTCAAAGGGATTGTTAAATTCGGACAAACCGATGTGAGAGAGGTGATGAAATCACGTGTTGATGTTGTAGCACTGAGTATATCTTCAAGTTTCCAGGACCTACTCCAAATAATTACAGAAACAGGATATTCCAGAATCCCAGTTTATATTAATGATTTTGATCATGTGCAGGGAGTCCTCTATGTGAAAGATTTACTTCCACACATCAATAAGCCAAGCACTTTTAGGTGGCAATCGTTGATCAGGCCCCCATATTTTGTGCCTATGAATAAAAAGATCAATGATCTGTTAGAGGAGTTTCAAAAGCAAAAAATTCACCTGGCACTTGTTGTGGATGAATACGGAGGTACAGCTGGGTTAGTAACTCTTGAGGATATTCTTGAAGAAATTGTTGGGGAAATTAGTGACGAGTCTGACGAAGACCAAGACCTATTTGAGAAAATTGATCAGAAGACTTATATATTTGAGGCTAAGATTCTTCTCAATGATTTTTATCGGGTTTTAAGCTTGCCGGATGAAGCTTTTAACTCTATCAAGGGTGAGGCTGAAACACTAGCTGGATTAATTCTTGAACTTAACGGGGAAATACCCGACAAGAATGATCGTTTTACTTATAATGGATTTTCTTTTGTCATTGCGGCGGTTGATCAAAGAAGAATTAGCCGAGTGAGGGTTGAAATACCTTAATCAAGCCTTATAATAGATTAATGAAAATAAAATTTGTCTTGATAGGTTTTCTTATGATAGGATTATTATCCTGCCATAATTCTTATACTCCAAAACCAAGAGGGTATTTTAGAATAGATTTTCCTGCAAAGGAATATGACTCTTTGCCTCAGGGTTTTCCATTTCATTTCCTTGTTCCTAAATATGCTGAGCTTAGCCAATATAGCGGACAATATTCAAGCACTAATGAATCTGAAGATTGGCTTAATGTTGATTTTCCGGATTTTTCTGCCCATATTTACTTGACGCATAAATATGTTGATGAGAACCTTGCAAAGCTCATAGAAGATGCGCACACTTTTGCTTATAAGCATAGCATAAAAGCTGAGGCTATTGTGCAAAGTAAGTTTGCGCATTCAGTTCCTGATGTTTATGGAATTGTATATGAAATCAAAGGCAATACAGCTTCCTCTTTGCAGTTTTTTTGCACAGACAGCTCAAGTCACTTTTTGCGAGGAGCTTTATACTTTGATACTGAGCCCAACAAGGATTCGCTTGCGCCAGTGATAGAGTTTATAAGTAAGGATATTAGAGTATTAATACAATCTTTAGAATGGGAGCATACAAAAAAATGATTCTTCCCACATTGGAAAAGGGCATGAAGAAAGAAAAGGGCTTTGCCCTTCTGATTGACCCTGATAAGTCTGACCAGGAATACCTTGAGAAGTGTGTTTCTTTAGCTGTTAAGGCACAGGCCAAATTTATACTTGTGGGTGGCAGTTTGGTGTTTAATCACCTTGGACCTGTTTTTCAGCAGCTTAGGCAGATGACAGATTTGCCTCTGGTATTATTTCCTGGTTCTGCTTTGCAAGTAAGCTCTGAGGCAGATTCAATACTATTTTTATCTCTTATTTCTGGTAGAAATCCTGAATACTTAATTGGGAACCACGTTATTGCCGCACCTTTTGTTAAAAAGCACAAGCTGGAAGTTATTCCTACCGGTTATATGCTAATCAATGGAGGTCAAACTACTACAGTAGAGTACATTAGTCAAACAATGCCTATTCCTGATAATAAACCAGACCTTGCTGTTGCAACTGCCTTGGCTGGGGAAATGCTCGGACATAAACTGATTTATATGGATGCGGGTAGTGGTGCTCTTCGTCCAATTCCTAAGCAAATTATTAGTGCTGTTTCCAATGCTATTAGTGTTCCTTTAATAGTTGGAGGCGGAATACGTTCAGCTGCTGAAGCTCTGTTGGCTTATGAAGCTGGTGCAGATATTATTGTTGTCGGAAATCGGGTTGAAGAAAACCCTGAATTCCTGACAGAAGTGATGGAAGTAACTATTCAGGCTAATCTGTAAAAGAATAAACTATACCTAGCTGATGGGAAGGTAAAAAGCCATTAATTGTTGGGTCATTTATCCAATATGTAAACCTGTTTTTGTAAAACAGACCATACTTATCCATACCAATCCTTATCATATAGCCATACTGCAATGGATTAATATAGTTCAATCCTGATTCAGTAACTTTTACTTTTTTGAATTTACCTGAACTTGCTGAGCCATCAGAGAATCCAATGTGATTGCTGATAAATAAATAATCTACGAAAAGACCAACTTCAAGGTATTGTCCCAGATGATTGCCTCTCTTTTTGTCAATATTTACGCGAAATAGCGTATTGATGCCGGCAGAATGCATTATGAGTTGCTCCTTATAATAACTAGTAGCACCATTTATTTGTGATGGTTTATCACAATTGAGACCAAACTGATCTGAATTATAAACAGCCTCGACAATGCCAGAGAATGTATTATTTATTTTTCTTTTGTACTGCAACTGAACTCCTGTTGATAGGTTCTGAATTGTTTTGGTTTCTAACATGACACCACCTATTGGTAGATATTGACCTCTGTAAAAGGTTAACTGGATATAGTTATTCCTATTTGGTCCCCATGACCCTTGATCAGTACTAGTCTCAGGTGCCTCGTCTATTAATACTTCTTGCCCGGATACCGGGAAAACTGTAAGATTGGCAACAAAAAATATGATGCTAATTATTTTGAGTTTCATTTTTCCAGATTTATTTGTGAGTAATATTTACCCGAACGAAGACGGATTATTTGTTTCTCTTCGTTGGTAGTAAATTCAATGTTGATTGTATCTCCAGGAAAGCTTTTTATTACTTTATACTCTGATATTCTACCCTTTTGATTCTCTATGTGATAATATAGTAGCACAGATTCCTCGTTCACATTTTCTAAGGGGATTATTACCTTCAGCTTGTTATCTGTAATGTTGACATTCAGGGCTTTATGCTCAAAATCTTTTTCAAGTATCGATATTCTTTCTGCGCTTGGAATTCCAAATCCATGAGCGTAATCAAAGTAGGGATAAAGATTTCCTGTTTGCTCAATCAGTTTGAACAACTGTTTGTTTGTGAGTTGGGGGAATTCTTCCCATAGGCATGCTGCATAGCCTGCAATCAGTGGCGCTGAAAATGATGTGCCATACATAACTTTCCAGTTTTTAGGTGTAGCCGCAAGTACTTTGCCTGAAGCCATAACATTAGGCTTCATGACGCCATTGTGGTTCGGACCAAAAGAGCTGAACCCCATTTTGACACCAGTTTCGATATTGAGGGCACCTACACTCAGCACTTCTTCCGCATCTGCTGGTGTGCCAAGAGTTTTCCACTTACCTTCTCCATCATTACCTAAGGAATTGATAACCAGTATTCCTTTATTATATGCTATTCGTGCAGCTTCTGCGACCGGAGAAGATCCATCCATTTCTTCTGGGAAGTAGTGCTCAGAAGTATATCCAAGGGCAGAGCAAATAATGTCTGCGCCATTTTTATCTGCCCATTCCGCAGCCTGAATCCAATATAGTTGCTCTTTCCATGGTTCTCTCCTTAGTTCAGTTCGGGCTAAAAGGAAGGAAGCCTCAGTAGCAAGCCCTGTTGGCCTTCCTTCGTATTTACCCGCTATACAAGATAATACAGCCGTTCCGTGAGGGTGGTATTTATATACTTCAGATGATTTTCCGGGAAAATTCCATGAGTCATTAATCTGCTTGTTATCAATCAAATACTTTAGTCCTTCATGCTTATTAACTCCAGGAAATCCTCCATCGAAGATAGCTATAGTGATGCCTTTTCCTGTTAGTCCTAGTTTATTTATGAAGCTATATCCCAGACTTTCAAGCTGTTGTTTTCTGGTTTTCTCAAAACGGTCAGATGCAGGTGATTTGTGCGAAGCCAAAATTGCTTCTTTCGAATTTGCTCTGAATATTTTTTGAACAAAGCTCTGTTCTGAAATAGTTTTTATCTGCAGGTCATTAGCTGAGACCATTACAGTATTTAACCATCTGCTTGAACCAAATACAGAATCAGACAAGTAAGATAGAGCTTCAAGATATGTTTCTGAAACCGGCAGGTCTGTGAATTCTACTAGCGGCAAATGATGCTGAACTCTTCTCTCGATAGATTTTGGACTATAATAAATATCTGGATTTAGCGATGATCCTGATTTGTCTTTTAGTGTAACCCAATATGCTTCCTGTGATGATGCTGGCATCAAGAAGCTTGTTTGAATGATTATCAATACTAACCAATGTAATATTTTAGATTTTTCACGCTTACAAAACATTGATCAATAGATTAACTTTATAAAAGACTGTCCATTGCATCCATTTGGCAGAGGAATACCCGTTAGCTCTGACAAACTTGGGGCAATATCAGTTAATTGAACTTGTTCCTTAATAGTTTTGGAGCTTACAGATCCTCCCCAAAGAATCAAAGGAATTTTTTGGTCGTATGGATATGGAGAAAGATGATTGCACACAAAATTTTCGTCCTCGATCCATCCGGGTTTTAGAATTAGTAAGATATCACCTGACCTATTTGAGTGAAAGGCATTCTGGTAAATTGATCCTTTAGGATTAATGACTTTGGCTGAGCTTAATTGATTGGCAGTAAAAGCATCAGAAACTCCATGGAACTGGATCATGAATCGAGCGGCTTTTTCTTGAATATCTTCAATCGGAATTTTATTCTGATCAATCAAAGTTTGATCAAGATATATTTGCTGATTAAGATAGTTTTCAATCCAGTAATTTTCGCCATAAATAGCTGAAAGATATGAGTTTAGTAGGGCAATCGAATTTCTTGATCTAAAGCGCCCGGCTGGAAGATTTCTTGAAGTAGCCAGATCAGTATTCCAGCTGATTCCATGTGTGGATGTAAATATGATCAGGATATTATCACGACCAACATTTTCTTCCAGAATATACAGAAGATGCTGAATCTCAAGATCCAGACGAAGTAAAGCATCCACAGCCTCTTGACTCTCATATCCATACAAGGATATGATTTTTTCGAAGGCAGTAAATGTGATATTCAGGTAATCCGTTGATTCAGTCTGGCCTAGTTTCTCATTGTGCAAAGCAGCAATAGTAAAATCTGTGGTCATGGTGTTACCAAAGGGAGTATGTCGAAGTATTTCATATTCTCCTTCGGTGGAGTTTCTTGTTAACCGCTTCAGCTTATAAGGGAAAGTGGTCTTGCTCCCAAATAGTCCAATTTCAAAAGGACTATTATCTAAAACTGCATTTGGGTATTGACTTGAGCCGCTTAGAAGATCCCATTCCTGAGTTAAATACTGATCGGGATGATTATTATTGTTGAAATCAATGACCCATTGGGGTATCGACGTAACGAATTTGGCATTAGAAATCCAGCGACCAGAATGTGAGTCAAACCAATATGTTCCATCAGTTTGATGTCCGCCCCCCAGAATGGCTCCGTCAGGCTCCAGACAGATAGAGATAACTTTTCCTTCTGTGTTATTTTTCAGCTGATCTCCAAAACTGGTAACTAAAAGCTGGTGAGCACTGTGCTTGGCCCGATGGCCGTATTCTGTCATGGATCGGATTTGGTAATCTTCGGTGCTCGAGATTTCTTCTTTCCTAAGACGATCATACCATGTCATACCTACAACTCCATGAACAGATGGTGGTGCTCCGGTAGATATTGAGGAAATAGAAGACGATCTGTTTGAAAGGATTTGGCCAGTATGGGCATTGCTGAAAACACTTCCTTGAAGCAGTAGTTTTTTTATTCCTCCAGATCCCATTTGGTCTGTCATTTGCTCAATCCATGAGGCAGGCAAAGGATCAACCACAATAGTTACTATTAAAGCAGGTTTAGCTTTGTCTTGTGCAGATGAAGGCATTGCACAGGAGATGAAAAACAAAAGACAGATCACTACCTGAAGGAAGAACCTACTCATATCTGTGTCTTAAACATTAAATCGAATATGGAGAATATCACCATCTGCTACAATGTACTTTTTTCCTTCAATATACAATTTCCCAACATCTCTGCAGGCCGATTCAGACCCCAGCTTAATGAAATCCTGATATTTCATGACTTCAGCCCTGATAAATCCTCTTTGCAAATCACTGTGAATTACTCCAGCTGCTTCGGGTGCCGACATCCCTTTTCGTATAGTCCAGGCTTTAATCTCTTTTGGACCGGCAGTGAAAAAGGTTTGGAGATTCAACATGCTGAAGGCTGAACGAATTAGTTTATTAACCCCAGGCTCCTCCAATCCCAGATCTCCCAGAAAGCTTTGGCGGTCTTCTTCATCTTCCAACTCAGTAATTTCTGATTCAATTTTGCCAGCTATCAAAAGAACTTCCTCATTTTCATCAGTCATAGCAGCCTTGAATTGATCAACATATTTATTTCCCTTAACCGCTGATTCATCGTCTACATTACATACAAACATTACCGGCTTAAGAGTTAGAAGCGATAGTTCACTGATAAACTGATAATCTTCAGGTTTCAAATCAAGAGTGCGTAGATTATTGAGATCCTCAAGGTGACTTTTGCATTTTGCAAGAACCTCAAGGGCTACTTTGGCCTGCTTGTCTCCAGTCTTTACAGCTCTTTCCCATTTTTGAATCCTCTTGTCAACAGACTCTAAATCAGTAACCTGCAGCTCAAAGTCAATGGTCTCTTTATCGCGTACAGGGTCAATGCTAACATCAATATGTACCAGATTTTCATCATCAAAGCACCGAATAACGTGGATTAATGCATCACAATTTCTGATATCAGACAAGAAGCTATTACCAACTCCTTCACCTTGACTCGATCCTTTTGCTAATCCTGGAATGTCAATGATTTCCATACTCGTTGGCACAATCTTGACAGAATTAATAAAGGTGTCAATCTTTTTTAACCTGGCATCCGGCACTTTGACCTGTCCGAGATTAGATTTGTTTGTACTAAAAGCAAAGTTGCTGGTTTCTACTTTATTATCCGAAATGCAGTTAAATATAGTTGTCTTGCCAATATTAGTGATACCGATAATTCCACATTGAAGTCCCATAATGTCAATATATTTTGAAAACGCAAAGGTAGAAAATCCATATTAAAGCCTTATTTTTGCGCGTACTTTTCTGTCCCTAAAACGTATATTATTATGAACAAACAGGTAATTGATAAGGCTGCTGACAATATTCGTCTTTTATCAGCGGCAATGGTTGAAAAGGCAAAATCCGGACATCCAGGAGGAGCTATGGGTGGTGCTGACTTCATAAATGTATTATTTTCAGAGTTTCTTGTGTATGATCCTGATGATATGAATTGGGCTTTTCGCGACAGATTTTTCTTAGATCCAGGACACATGTCTCCCATGCTTTATGGAGCATTAACCTTGAGGGGGCATTATTCTATTGACGATATTAAAGAATTCCGCCAATGGGGTAGTCCAACTCCTGGTCATCCTGAAATAGACTTTAGTAGAGGTGTTGAGAATACCAGCGGTCCGCTTGGACAAGGACATACGATGGCTGTTGGAGCCGCTATTGCTGAACGTGTGATTGCTAATCGCTTTGGAGACTGGAGTGAGCATAAAATCTACACATTTATCTCGGATGGAGGTATTCAGGAGGAGATTAGTCAGGGTGCAGGACGGATAGCAGGATATTTGGGTTTAAATAACCTGGTGATGTTTTATGACTCTAATAATATTCAATTGTCAACAGATACTTCTGCGGTTACTGTTGAAGATACTGCTTCTAAATATAAGGCTTGGGGTTGGCAGGTGTATTCCATTGATGGCAATAACCAGGATCAGATTCGTAAAGCTCTGGTAGAGGCGATTAGTGAAACAGAAAAGCCAGTCTTGATTATCGGAGAAACCGTTATGGGTAAAGGCTGTGTTGTTGCTGATGGTCAGTCTTTTGAAGGACAAAGTTCTACTCACGGTCAGCCGATTTCAAAGGCTGGAGCATCTTTTGAGAAAACTGTTATCAACTTAGGTGGGAGTACTGATAACCCTTTTGTTATCTTTCCTGAAGTAGCTGAGTATTATGAGAAAGTTAAGCTGGCTAAGAAAGAAAAGGCAGCTGAGAGAAAGGCTAAGGAGTTTGCATGGAAATCTGAAAATCCTTCAGAGTCTGATAGATTACAAAAATGGTTGACAGGAACACTTCCCGTGCTTGATTGGGAGAGTATTTCTCAAAAAAATAATGTTGCATCACGGGCAGCATCGGGTGCGGTTTTAGAATACCTGGCTGAAAATTTGGATAATTTGATCGTAATGTCAGCTGATCTGGCTAATTCAGATAAAACAGATTCCTTTTTGAAGAAGACTAGCGCTTTCACTCATAAAAATTTCTCAGGCGCTTTTATGCATGTGGGTGTGTCAGAGCTGACAATGGCCACAATTGCCAACGGAATAGCAGTGCATGGTGGCTTGATTCCTGCATGTGGAACTTTCTTTGTTTTCTCAGATTACATGAAACCAGCGGTTCGATTAGCCGGACTGATGGAATTGCAGGTTATTTATATTTGGACTCATGATGCTTTCAGGGTAGGAGAAGATGGCCCAACGCATCAACCTATTGAGCATGAATCTCAGATTCGCTTAATGGAGCAGCTAAAGAATCACTCTGGAGCACCATCAGTTATTGTTCTTCGTCCGGCAGATGCAATGGAAACTACTGTAGCTTGGAAATTGGCTGTTGAAAACCAGAAGACACCAACTGCTTTATTGCTGTCTCGCCAAAATATTTCAGATTTACCAGTTCTGAAGGAAGGTAATGCCTATACTCAGGCTCTCCAAACAGAGCTTGGTGCTTATGTTGTGAAAGAGTTTGACGGGCGTGCCGATGTTACTATGATTGGAAACGGTTCTGAAGTTTCTACCTTATTAGATGGCGCTCTATTATTGGAACAAAGAAAGGGCTTGAAAGTAAGAGTGGTATCTGCACCATCAGAAGGCTTGTTCAGACTTCAGGATAAAGATTACCAGAATACTGTAATTCCTTCTGATATTCCTGTATTTGGATTAACCGCTGGCCTGCCTTCTTCTTTGGCGGGACTAGCAGGGGCGGATTCATTGATCGCGGGATTAGACCATTTTGGTTACTCAGCTCCTGCAGAAGTATTAGATGAAAAATTTGGATATACTGCTGAAGCTGTGTATGATAAGGTGTCAAAATGGCTGGATAAGTAAGCAGATTAAACCTTCTCGATTTATTACTGTCTAAATAAGGTCATCAGAAAACTTTTATGACTGACCAAGAGATAATAGTACTGTATAAGCAAAAAGGCCAGGAAGAGAAGGCCTTCACAGAGCTATTGCAGGTTTACCAAGAAAGACTATACTGGCATATCCGCCGAATGGTTACAAATCATGATGATGCGGATGATGTTCTTCAGAATACTTTTGTGAAAATTTGGAAGGCCTTACCAAAATTCAGAGGTGACAGCGGATTATTTACATGGATTTACAGGATAGCAAGCAATGAAGCCCTTAGTTTTCTTAATCAAAGAAAAAAGCGACTTGCATTGAGAATGGATGATCCTGATCAAGTAGTGGTTAACCAACTGGAGGGAGATGAGTATTTTGATGGTGATTATGTTCAGAAGAAACTCTATGCAGTGATTGAAACCCTGCCAGCAAAACAAAAAATAGTTTTTCAAATGAAGTACTTCGATGAGATGAAATATCAGGATATATCTGAGATTCTTGATACTTCAGTCGGAGCCCTTAAGGCATCATATCATCATGCTGTGAAAAAGATCGAACAAGCATTTAAAGAAGATTAAACCAATTGAGTGAGAGTTAGTCTAATTGAAAGAAGACAAGGATAAATAAAATGAAAGATTCAAATAATTGGCAAAACAAGGCTAAAGATAATCCCTTCAAAGTTCCTCATGGATATTTTGAAAGTTTTGAGGGAAGGATGATGGATAGAATTGCTGCCGAGTCAAACCTAATCCATAAGAGAATTATTCCAATGCCAGTGATTAGGTGGATAACTGGTATTGCTGCAGTCTTTATTATGGGATTTATTGGGGTGCAGCAGTTTTATATGAAACCTCAACAAGTCTTGATGAATCAAGAGGCTATGTATGAGGTTCTTGCTTATTATGCTCAGGATATGGATGATGCTTCTTTTTCTACTATGATGGCAGATAATAAATTGCTTCCGGCAGATGATGCACAAGATGATGCTATTGATATTGTAGAATGGATGGATGTTGATGAGATGATTATTATAGATGCTATGATTGAAATGGCATATTAAAAATAGATATTATGAACAGACGATTAATTATAACCCTGATTCTTATTTCTGTACCTATATTCTTAATGGCACAGCGCCAGGGCAGAAGGTTTGATGAATATTTTGAAAAGTATAAGTCAGAGCGAGTGGCTTACCTGACTCAGAAATTGGATCTTGAAGTGACTGAGGCTGAAAAATTCTGGCCGATATACAATGAATACCAGAACAAGCGAGAAACAATGATGAAGAAAGGTCGTCCACAATGGCGAAGATTAGATATGGATAGTTTGTCAGATACTCAGATGAAAGAGATGATGGATGCTAAGATTCAGGGTGATCTTAAGATGGCCAAACTTGCACTTGAATATCATAAAAAATTCCAGGCTATTCTGCCAATCAAGAAGGTCTTTATTCTGCATCATGCTGAACAAAGTTTCATGAGTCACATGATTCAGAGACTAAGAGAATCAGGTGAGTTTGGTACGAGACCTGATAAACGAAGAGGTACTACAGGGAGAAAATAGGCATTTAAGCCAGAGACCCTACTGTTGCTTCTACTTCTTTTACAATTTCTCCTGATTTAACCAATTCCTTCATTGTGGTATGATCTTTATATAAAGGACGATCAATATCCAGAAAATCAACGTACTTTCTTATAATTTCATGGGCGCGGTTAACTCCTGCTCCAAATTTGTACTCAGTCTTCCTGAAGTCCAAAGCCTGAGCAGCTGCCATAAACTCAATACCAAGAATTCCAAAAGCATTGTCCAGAATCTGAAAATTCTTGATCGCCGTATTCATTCCCATTGAAACAAAGTCTTCTTGGTCGGCTGCTGCCGGAATAGATTGAATTGAAGCGGGTGCTGATAGAATTCGCTGTTCCACAATCTGCATATCAGCAGTGTACTGACTCAGCATAAGGCCTGAAAACATGCCTGCTCCTTTTGTCAGGAATGCTGGTAATCCTACACTTAGAGCAGGATTATTTAATCTATTCATTCTTCTTTCAGACATAACACTAACCATGGTGATAGCAGCACCTGCTATATCCATTGGTAAGGAAACTGGTGTTCCCTGGAAGTTTGCACCAGACAGAGCCAAATCCAATTCAGGAAAGAAAATTGGATTGTCACCAACTCCGTTTAATTCAATCTCAACTTGTGAGCGTGCCCATTTAAGGGTGTCATGTGCTGAACCAATAACCTGAGGAGTGGATCGCATTGAATAAGCATCCTGTACCTTGCATTGAACACGGCCTTCCTTCAAATCACCACCAGAAACACATTTATTTATTGCTTCTGCACTCCTTATCGCCCCGGCAAATCCGCGTACCTCATGCAATAATCTTGTATAAGGCTTCATGTTAGCCTTTAATGCTTCCAGTGACATTGAGGCAGCAATCTCTGCCTGGCGTAACCAATTGTCAGCATCCACCAACCATAAAGCACTCATGCCGGTCAGAAAGTTTGATCCGTTGATTGTTGCCAAACCATCCCTTGCCTGTAGTCCGGGTACTGGAATCCCTGCTTTATCCAATGCTTCTTTGCCCGTCATTAACACGCCTTCAAAATATGCCTCTCCTTCTCCCATCATGAGTAGTGCAATTTGCGACATTGGAGCCAAATCGCCGCTGGCACCAACAGATCCTTTCTGGCAAACATAGGGCGTAACACCCTTGTTTAACATGTCAACAAGAGTTTGTGTTATTTCTAACCGACAAGCCGAATTTCCATGCGAATGAACGTTAATCCTACCCAGCATGGCAGCTCTGACATAATCAAGTGGTGCAGGATCTCCAATACCTGCTGCATGATTGTAAATCAAGTACTTCTGGAAGTCATTGACCTGGTCGTCATTCAGAATAACTTCTGAGAACTCACCAATCCCAGTGTTAATGCCATACATAATCTCACCGGCATTAATTTTTTTCTCAAGCATTAATCGGCAGGTATTGATTTTATTGATTGACTCCTGGCTTAATTCAACTTTACGGCCATTTCTGGCTACCTCGTGAACATCATATATAGAAAGATTTGATCCTTTTATAATAAGTGGATTCATAGTATTTGTCTTAAAATGTTAATGAAAGGAAAGGGATAAAATTTGGAAAATGTAATTCAGGGAAAGCAAGATCTTTAACAAATCGAAAAGAGCCCGGTTCGGTTTATTTGAATCATATAATCAAGAATCCACTTCATGGTGTTAGGACTTGCACCAAAGGTAGAAAACTTAATGAAGCAGACAAATGATTTATTATTGTGATTGTTCCAGAATATATTTAGTAATCTGCTGAATTGGTACACTTTCCTGAGTTCCTTCTTTCATGTTCTTGATCGTTAATGAGCCAGCACTAAGCTCATTTTCTCCGGCTAATATTACAAATGGGATAGAGTTGCTGTTTGCATAGCTCATCTGCTTTTTGATTTTAGCTGAATCAGGATACACTTCAGTTGAAATTCCTGCGCGACGCAGAGAAGAAGCAATAGGAAGGCATGAAGTGATTTCTTTATCTCCAAAATTGACAAAAAGAACCATGGTGGAAAGAAGTGCATCGTCAGGAAAAGCATCCAAGCTCTCCAGGATATCATAAATCCGATCTGCACCAAAAGATATTCCAACACCAGAAACATCTGGCAAACCAAATATTCCAGTCAAATCATCATAACGTCCTCCTCCACAAATCGAACCCATTGCAACATCCAAAGCCTTTACTTCAATGATAGCTCCAGTATAGTAATTCAATCCCCTTGCAAGTGTAAGGTCTAGTTCAACCAGATCTTCTAAGTCCAAGTCAGAGCAATGCGATAAAACAGTTCTTATTTCTGCAATCCCCTTCATTCCTGTAACTGAGTCTTTTAATACATCAGACAGTTGATCCAGCTTCGAGAGATTATCACCGGTGAGATGGAGTATTGGTTGAAGTTTGCTAACAGCATCCGTAGGCAGACCTCTGTTTATCAATTCCTGATTTACTTTTTCTAGTCCAATTTTATCCAGTTTATCAATAGCTACTGTAATATCAATGATCTTATCGGCCTGACCAATAGTTTCTGCAATTCCGGCCAGGATCTTCCGATTATTGAGTTTAATTACAAATCTGATGTTAATGCTATTGAATACCTCCTTTATAATCTGGATTAATTCAACTTCATTCAGTAGGGAAGTGCTGCCTATAACATCTGCATCACATTGATAAAACTCTCTGTAGCGTCCTTTTTGGGGACGATCAGCCCTCCAAACAGGTTGAATCTGGTATCTTTTAAACGGAAATACTGTTTCGTGTCGGTGTTGAACAATATACCTGGCAAATGGAACCGTCAGATCGTAGCGTAAAGCTTTTTCAGAAATCTGTGGAGTCATTTTCTTTGATACTCTTAAGGTTGGGTTCTCTTTGTCAAGGAGACTGACAAAATCATCCATGCCAATCTTGGCAGCAAAATCTCCGGAATTCAGGATCTTGAAAATGAGTTTATCCCCTTCTTCTCCGTATTTACCCATGAGAGTGGTAAGAGTTTCCATGGCAGGAGTTTCTATGCCCTGATATCCATGGTTCTTAAAAACACTTTTTATGCTTTCAAAGATGAAATTTCGTCTCATTAATTGTACCGGACCAAAATCTCTGGTACCTTTTGGGATGGAAGGTTTTTGTGCCATGTAGCAGGTAGTATAAATATTAATTGATAGGGAAAAATAATGGGTGTTTCTCGTTGTATCTTCTGATGAAAAAAAACATTAAATCCTTTTGCTTTCTTTTCCTGAGACCTGAAAACTCATCGAAAAGTTCAGGATCCTCCATGAGAATAACCTTTACTTCTGCTCTTTCGTAATCAAGTACTTGTCCGGTTTCAAAGTTGACAATATATTGCCGCATCTCTTTTGATCGGGATGGCCTGTTGTAAGGCCGATTAGAATATGAGTTATAATAATAGCTTGAATAGTCTGAACGATATGGGTCGTTAAACGACTCGTACACAGTGATATCGGCAATGAAATGACCTATACGTCCAATTATGGGAATGCGATTAAACTCACCATTGTAATTTATGTAAAGCTTCCCATCTTGGGCAAACCCCCAAATGTTGTCAGTACTAACCTCATTTTGAGATCCGAATGCATCGAAATATACAATGTTTTTCTCCTCAACAAGGTTTTTGAAAAAGTTCATGTCGTATGGATCAGTATTGGAGGAAATCAGGGAAGCAGGAATCGGTTTATTGTTCTTCACTTGATTAAAATGCAGAAATATGCCATCATGAAATCTAAACTCAGGAGTGTATTTGACTCTGATTAGCGAATCTGATTGGCCTGATAAGCTCAATGAAAACACTAAAAACAAGATAATAAATATAGACTTTTGCATTGTTTCAAATTTAGAATTTTTAACTTTCTGGTCAAACCTTTTTAGTTACTTTAGCTAATAATTCAATTATGATTCCACATAAAATATATGCCGGCGGTAGCTTTATTGAAAGCGATACTTCGGTTGATATATTGAATCCTTCAGATAATCAGGTTTTTGCACGGGTTTGTCAAGCTTCTCCAGAGCTTCTTGAAAAGGCAATAGTGGCAGGTTTAAAGGCAGAAAAGATTATGCGCGAATTGCCAGTTCACGTCAGATCATCTGTTCTCAACCAGTTGGCAAACGGTCTCAGGCAGAATAGAGATGAATTTGCTCGCTTAATAGCGATGGAGTCTGGAAAACCAATGAAATATGCCCTTGGCGAAGTTGATAGGGCTGCACAAACTTATCAGATTGCTTCGGAAGAGTGCAAACGAATAAGTGGGGAGTACATGAGATTAGACTGGACACCTTCAGGTGAAGGAAAGGAAGCCTGGATCAGGAGGTTTCCTGTTGGACTGATAGCTGGTATTTCACCTTTTAATTTCCCTTTGAACTTAACTGCACATAAAATAGCTCCTGCAATTGCTGCCGGAAATCCTATTATTCTGAAGCCTGCTAGTAAAACTTCAGTGTCAATTTTGAAATTTGCAGAGTTGATTGACCAAACTGAACTACCCAAGGGTGGAGTTTCAATTTTGCCCCTCTCACGTGAATTAGGAGATCAGCTGGTTACCGATGAACGCATTAAACTATTGAGCTTTACTGGTAGTCCTGAAGTGGGGTGGGCAATGAAAGCCCGATCAGGAAAGAAAAAAGTGTTACTTGAATTGGGTGGCAATGCTGGCGTGTATGTAGGGAAATCAGCAGAAGTGCCAAATGCTGTGAGTCGCTGCGTTATGGGTGGATTTGCTTTCTCAGGTCAGGTGTGCATTCACGTTCAGAGAATCTATGTGGAGAAGTCGGTTTTTGACCAATTTATTTCAGTTTTTATCAAACAAACAATGAACTTGAAGTATGGCAGCTCAGTTGATTCCGAAACAGATATCTCTGTGATGATCGATGAAGGCAATGCCAAACGTGTTGAAGATTGGGTTAATGATGCAATTGATAATGGAGCAAAATTGCTATGTGGAGGAGTTAGAGAAGGAAACTATTACCCACCAACAGTTCTTACCAATACAAGAAATGAAATGAAAGTTTGTGCTCTTGAGATATTCGGACCGGTTGTCTCTATTGAACCGGTTAATGATTTGGCTGAAGCAATTGACTTGATTAATGAAACCCGATATGGATTACAGGCTGGTGTTTTTACAAATGAAATAGATGAAATGAACCTGGCTTTTAATAACCTGGAAGTAGGAGGAGTGATAATAAACGATGTTCCTACATTCAGAGTTGATCATATGCCTTACGGAGGAGTAAAAGACTCAGGATTGGGGAGAGAGGGAGTCAAATATGCAATTGAAGAAATGACTGAACCCAGGCTCTTAGTGAAGCCACTTTAAATAAAATATTACATGAAAAAACTATCTCTGCTTTTCGTATTATCGATTCTGATTCAGGGTGTTATAGCACAAAATGTTAAGCCGGCCTTAGATTACACTGTTTACGACCAGTGGAAGTCCTTATCATCAAGTATGATATCCACAAATGGCGAATTTGTCTCATTTGAAATAAATCCTTCGCTTGGAGATGGGTATTTGCATTTTCTTAAGCTGAACTCTGATCAGGAAGTAATATTTCCTCGTGGAGATGGAGCTGTTTTTTCACCAAATAGTGATTTTATTGCCTTTAAAATAAAAGTCTTTGCTGATACTGTCAGGCAGGCTAAACTTGATAAAGTCAAGAAAGATAAAATGCCAAAAGATAGCCTGGCAATATATCTTCCAAGTCTTGGTAAAACTTTGAAGTGGGCAAACCTTAAGTCTTTCAAAGTGCCGGCAAAAGGTCAGTCAGTAGTAGCCTTTATGGTGGAGGTTGAAGAGGTCGAAGATCTTGAAAAGAATGAAGAGCTTGAAGATGCTGAAAAAGTTAAAAAGGCCGAAAAAGTTGAAAAGTCGAAAAAGAAGAAGAAGGAGTATAAGGGGGCAAAGCTAGATGTTCTGTATCCTGTAAATGGTGATACTTTATCTTTTGAAAATGTGACGGATTATCAATTTGGACGAAAAGGTAATGTAATGGTGGCGACCAGTATTGAGGAGGATTCAGTAAATACCTCCAGAATACATATACTCGATACTGAATCTGGAGAAGTGGAAATGATATGGGAAAAAGAAGGGGTGACAAAAAAGGTTTCAGGAGATGAGTATTTTTCAAGATTGGCTTTCCTCCATTCTGAGGATACAACTAAAGTTAAGGTTTACAGCCTTTATTATTGGGATAGTAAGATGGACCAGGCAAGATTATTAGCTGATTCTTTAACAGATGGAATGCCTGATGGCTTTGTGGTATCAGAGAACGGTCGACTTCAGTTTTCTGAAGATGGGAAAATGCTGTTTGTTGGAACTTCTGAGAAGCCTGATACCGCTAAGGAACCTAAAGATAGCCTCCTTTCTGATGAGAAGGTGTATATTGATATATGGCACTGGAAAGATCCGATTCTCCAATCAATGCAACTAAAGCAAGTAGCCCGTGAGAAAAATAAAACTTTTCAGGCTGTAATTCATTTGAAAAAGCGAAAATTCATCCAATTGGGAGAAGAAGGTTTTCTTGAATCATTCAGAATAGTGAAACTTGGTGATGCTAAGCATGCATTAGCGTTGAATGAGAATCCTTACGATTTATCAAACGAAGTGAATTTCAAGTCGGTTAAGGATGTTTATCTAAGCAACTTGAAGACAGGAGAAGATGAACTGATCTTTGAAACGGTGGAGTTCTCTCCAGCGATTTCACCTTATGGTAATTATTTGTATTGGTGGGAGCCAAAGGATAGCAATTATTATACTTATCATATCAAGAGTAAAGAGATAGTTAATCTTACTAAAGGCTTGGATGTGAGTTTTGCTATTGATAATAATGACGTTCCTGCAGATACCAGAAGCTATGGAGCAATGGGATGGACAGAGAATGATGCTGCCTGGTATATTTATGACAAATTTGATATATGGAAATTTGATCCCCAAGGGAAAGAACCAGCCATTAATAAAACCAGACAAATTGGTCGCGAAAATAACCTGCGCTTAAGGTACTCAAGACTTGATAGAGAAGAAAAATTTCTGAATGAAAATAGTCTCTATTATTTTAAAGCATTTAATTACGAATCAAAAGAATCAGGATTCTACAGGATGAAATTGAATGCTGGTAACCCAGAATCTATAGTGATGGGTAAGTATGGATATGGTATACTGACTAAGTCGAAAAATGCTGACACTTTTATCTGGACTCGCAGCACGGTAAAAGATTATCCTGATCTTTATGTTAGTAATCCTGATTTTCAGGATATTAAGAAATTGTCTGAGACAAATCCACAGCAGGATGAGTATAATTGGCTTACATGTGAATTGGTTGAGTGGTCTGATTACGACGGGCTTAGTCACCAGGGCTTGCTCTATAAACCTGAAAACTTTGACCCAAATAAGAAATATCCAATGATGGTTTACTTCTACCGTTTGCATTCTGATGGATTGTACCGGTATATTTCTCCAAGAGCCAGTTCAAGTACTATTAATGCAGCATTCTATGCATCAAATGGATACCTTGTTTTTATGCCTGATGTGTATTTTAAGATCGGACAACCCGGTCCTTCAGCATTCAATTCCATTGTTAGTGGTGTAATGTCTTTGGGTAAGGAGTTTTCATATATAGACATGGATCACCTTGGGTTGCAAGGACAGAGTTGGGGGGGCTATCAGGCTGCCTATATTATTACACAGACTGATTTGTTTGCCGCAGCATCGCCGGGTGCGCCTGTAAGCAATATGACTTCAGCTTATGGAGGTATTAGAATTGCAAGTGGTATGTGTCGCCAGGTTCAGTATGAAAAAGGACAGAGTAGAATCGGTGGAACTCTTTGGGAGAAACCAGTTGAGTATTTTGAAAACAGTCCGCTTTTCTACGCCCCGCAGTGTAACACACCTTGCTTGATTAGACATAATGATAATGATGGGGCAGTACCCTTTGCCCAAGGTGTAGAATTTTTTGTAGCACTTCGGCGTCTTGGAAAACCAGCATGGTTGTTAAACTATAATAATGGTCCTCATAATCTTACAAAAAAGCTTTCAAACCGAAAGGATTTGAGCGTTAGAATGAAACAGTTTTTTGATTACTACCTTAAGGATGAATCTGCTCCTGCATGGCTAAGCGAAGGGGTTAAGGCAGTTGATAAGAAACAAAGCGAAACATTTTACTTGCAGTTTGTCAAATAGAACAAGTAATATTAGATTTCGATTGTGCCGGTTTCATAAGATTTAAAGGTTTTCGATAAATCAGCAAGTAGCTCGCTGAATGAGTTGAATACTTTCTCAGTATCCTTAGAAACTTTACGTTTCTTTATTCGCATTAGAATTAGTCCGTATAAGGCAGTTAAACAAACTTCCATATCAGATATTCGTTCCTTGCTTCCCATTTTTAGACGGAGCTCACTGATATCCCTAACTGTGGTCATGTATTTTTTCTGATATTCAGAGTGGTGAGAACTATCAATCAATCTGAAATGAAAATCATTGAGCTCTTCAACCAGACTATCAAGATACTGAAGATGTCCATGGCTTCTGACTCCTTCAGTAAGCATCGATTCTGCTAGTCCGGCGTACCACGAGAAAATCTCTGTTCGCTCATTATCAGAAACATCATATTGACTTACCAACTCTGAGTTAATTCTTTCAATGTCGAAATTATAAGCTCTGATCAGGTCTTCAATTTGCCACATATATAATATGTACTCAGCAATATTATTTTTTCTTTTTTCTCTGGATATAATCATGGGATGTCAGATTAGGTTCTGAGTTTATCAATGTCTCTTCTTTCTTTTTTTGTTGGTCTGCCTGTGCCACGCTCTCTTTTGAAGAAGACCGACTCCTTAACCTGAGCCAGTTTATCTAGCTCTGCTTGTGGAGTTATATTTTCTACATGTTTCGCAGCCAGGCTGGCCGATACCCTTTTTGAGATTAATCCCTTGACTTTATAACTAAAAATAGCTGGAGGGCGTTTTACGGATATCACCTCATCAATGTGGATGATTTTGGATGGTTTTACACTTATACCACCAATTGTGACCTTAGCACTTTTACAATGATCACTTGCTAAACTACGGGTTTTGAAAATTCTTACAGCCCAAAGCCACTTGTCGATGCGAACTCCCTCACTCACTTTTCTTCAATCTCAAGTTTAAACCCGGTTCCGTGAACATTTAATATGGTTACCTTCGGATCTTCCTTAAGATACCCACGTAGCTTGGCTATATACACATCCATGCTTCTTCCCATAAAATAATCATCGGCACCCCAAATTGAGGTTAATGCTGTTTCTCTTCTTACTAACAGATTTCTGTTTTGACATAATAATTGAAGAACCAGAGCCTCCTTTTTTGTTAGCTTCTTTTTGGTCGTTTTGTGTTTTAGTATCTGATTGGCAAAATCAAAAATATACTGTCCAATATGATAAACTTCTTCTTTTGTAAGGTTATCCGGAGGGGAAGTTCTCCTTAGGATATTCTCTAATCTTAACTTAAGCTCTTCAGTGCTAAAAGGTTTAGTAATGTAATCATCAGCACCTAGTTTGAGCCCTTTGATGCGGTCTTCTTCCTGGGCTTTTGCTGTTAGAAAAACAAATGGAACCTTTTGGTTTATCTTGCGAATATCTTTAGCAAGCGAAAAGCCATCCTGAATAGGCATCATTACATCTAAAATGCAGAGGTCAAAGGTTTGATTCTGGAAGGCCTGAAAGCCTGATTGTCCATCTTTTTGCAAGTTTACTTGAAAACCTTCCATCTCGAGATAATCTTTTAGCATAAATCCCAGATTATCATCATCTTCCACTAAGAGTATATTTACTTTATATTTCTTCATGCTGTTGGATTTCTCATGAATTATTAAGATAATGGGAAAGCAATGGTAAAACAAGAGCCTTTTCCAAGATCGCTTTGTAATGAGATTTTACCTCCCTGAGCTTCAACCATAGTTTTCACATAGTTTAAACCCAAGCCAAAGCCTTTAACATTATGAACATTTCCTGTAGATACCCGAAAAAACTTTTCGAAAATTTGTTTTTGAGATTCTGCCGATATCCCTATCCCATTATCCTGAAAATCGATAATAATCTTGTTATTATCCGTTTTAGTCCTTATTTCTATTTCCGTATTGCTTTCTGAGTATTTTTGTGCATTATCGATCAGGTTATGAACGATATTGGTGAAATGCATTGGGTCAATTGAAATTACAGAGCTTTTTGCCTTGAAAAGATACTCTATTTTAACTCCTTCTTGACAATCAGTTAAGCATATATGGCTAACAGCTTCTTTTATAAGCGAATGAATATCAGTTACTTCGGTATGTACGGTAAGGTCGTCTCTGTTTCTAAGGGCAACCTGTAATACTCTTTCTACCTGAGATTTCATTCTGAGATTCTCCTGGTAGATAATTTTGGCATACTGGTCAATCTTTTGTTCGCTTTTTTTAGTTTCGTTTCTCATAAGAACCTCTGAAGCCAAAGAAATATTGGCGATGGGTGTTTTGAACTCATGAGTCATATTATTGATAAAATCGTTTCTTATTTGTCCAATTTTCTTCTGCCTGATTATTGTCAGAACAATATAGGCAAAACTCAAAACAACAATTAATAAGAATATAGCAGAAGCAATTAACCAGCTTATCGTTTCGGTTAAGATAAAACCGTGTTTAGATCCAAAGGCTACTTCAAGATGATGGCTTTCTTCATGCTTTAGGCATGAAAGGCTGATTCTGTGAGTACTAATAGAATTCTGCTTGCCTTGAATACTCCCTTTTGAATAGAGAATTTCTCCAGTACTACATTTAGCTACTGATAATTTGTAATTCAAATCCAGACCGTGGTAGCTAAAGTGCACAAGAAGTAGTGAGTCAATTGTCTCAGGAAGTAGATTTATGAAAAAACTGTCATCCAGGTTGCACGTTGCTAAACATCCACCTATTGTGGCTTCTGAATCTTCCTGAAATAGTTGAACGTACTCATCTAATGCTCCTTGTAGAGCAATTGTTACTCTGTTATCAAACTGTTGGTCAGCTAATTGTAGTGCATTCTTTATCCAGAAAACCTGAGTTGTAATGAGCCCCATTAGTGATAATGCTGTAAATATTATCAGCAGGCGGATAGACGATTTGTTAAGCACTAATTTCGACATCTTGCAAAAGTAAGGTAACAATGAATCATAATATGCGCATTAACAGATCTTTAACAAAGAGATTGTTAGATATCAGAGGGCTTGTTGTTATTGAATAAAGTCATTGTTCTCTGAATACCAATAGTGCCAAATGAACGAATAGCGTCATTAGCTACTTGCAGCCTTTCAGGAAGTTGTTTCTTTTCTTCTATATCCCATTCGCTTAAAACGTAATCAACTTGTTGTCCCTGATTAAAGGAACTGCCAATGCCAAATCTTAATCTGGCATAGTCATTACGTCCGAGAGTTTCATTTATATTTCTCAAACCATTATGTCCACCATCTGCCCCTTTGCCCCTGATTCTAATGTGACCAAAAGGAAGCGCCAGGTCGTCAACCAAAATCAGAATGTTCTCAATTGGAGTTTTTGTTTTTTGAATCCAATAGTTAACGGCCTTGCCACTAAGGTTCATGTAAGTGGATGGCTTGACCAGAATGAAGTGCCGCGATTTGTATTTGTATTCGGCAACACTAGCAAGTCGCTTAGGCTTAAAAGCAATATTGGACGCCTCAGAGAGAGCGTCCAATATTGTAAAGCCTATGTTGTGCCGGGTTTTGTGATATTCCGGCCCAATGTTACCAAGTCCGAAAATAAGATACTTCAAAAAAAGATTTTTTAGTAATGTTCTTATTCTGCACCTTCAGATTTCTCTTCACCAGAACCTTCTTCATCACCTTCTTCACCTTCTTCACCTTCTTCAACTTCTTCAACGTCTTCATCAATAGCCATGCCCTTAGCAACCCTGGTAAGTTTAACTGATACAACTACAGCTCCAGCCGGATCAAGTAATTCAAGATTGTCATATTTCAGCTCACGTGTCTTAAGTGATTGTCCTAAAGAAATGTCAGTTACATCAATAGTTAGTTCATCAGGAAGATCTTTTGGCAGAGCTTTTACCTTAAGTCTGCGCATCTCAATTTTTAACTTACCACCAGCTTTAACACCTTCAGAAAATCCTGTTGTGATAACTGGTACAGCTACTGTAGCAGGCTTGTCTTTGAAGATTTGCAAAAAGTCTATATGCAAAATAGCATCACTTGTTGGGTGAAATTGCAAGTCTTTCAGTAATGCCATATACACAGTACCATCCAACTCGAGGTTGACAATATACACGTAAGGTGTGTAAATCAGATTTCTGAAATCGTTTATTGGAGCAGTAAAATGTACTGGTTTTTCTCCACCATAGATAACACAAGGAATCATACCTTGATTTCTGACTTTCTTCGTGGCCTTTTTACCCAGGTCTTCACGAATAGATCCTTTTAATTCAAATGTTTTCATTTCTTTTCTTTTGTGCTACTCAGAACCCGTTTGAATCAGGCCGGACTGATTAGTAATGAGTCCCCCATTACACGTTGTTGTTATTCCGGCAAAAATTTAAGGCTGCAAATATAAGAAATTAAAACAAGAAACTACTGCTTATCGACTGGTTGTTATATGCTTTAAGGATAACATCTGCAAACATTTCAGCCACAGAAATGACTCTGATTTTGTCAGATGTCTGTTTTAATGGAATTGAATCTGTTACCAGCACCTCGGCAAGTGCACTTTTTTCAATGCGCTCGTATGCTGGTCCGGATAAAATCGGATGGGTGGCGATGCATCTAACAGATTGAGCTCCTTGCTCCATGATTAGATCGGCAGCTTTAGTGATAGTTCCAGCCGTATCAATCATGTCATCAACTAAAACTACATTCTTGTTTTTTACATCACCAATAACTGTCATTTCACTTACAATATTGGGCCCTTTTCTTGATTTATGGCAAACTACCATTGGTTTGTCAAGAAATTTGGCATAAGAATTTGCTCTTTTGGTTCCTCCTGTATCAGGTGATGCAATTATCATATCCTGCAGCTTAAGTGAGCGAAGATAATCGACAAAAACTCTTGAGGCATATAGATGATCAACAGGCACGTCAAAGAATCCTTGAATTTGATCAGCATGAAGATCCATAGTAATAATACGGTCAACACCAGCTTTAGCCAGAATATTGGAAACCAACTTGGCAGCTATAGATACACGTGGACGGTCTTTTCTGTCTTGTCGGGCAAAACCAAAATAGGGTATAACAGCAACTACCTTGTAGGCAGAAGCACGTTTGGCAGCATCAATCATAAAAAGTAGTTCCAGTAAGTTATCTGCTGGTGCAAATGTAGATTGAATGATAAAAACATGCGTTCCCCTAACAGTTTCTTCATAGCATGGCTGGAATTCTCCGTCAGCAAAAGTCTGGATACTAATATTTCCAAGTTTTGTACCGTAGCAATTGGCAATTTTTTCAGAAAGATAGTTAGTTGAAGATCCTGAAAATAACTTGATTGAGCTATTATGTGGCATAAGGACGGAGTGTTATGAAAGACAAGTAAGTTTTAAGCAAAGCTAATAAAATACTAGGTAAGATTACCTAATATGCTTGATTGGTTTTGTCGATGAACTCAAGAATTTCCTCTTTGCCAGTTCCCGTTCTGGCTGATGAAATATGATAGCCCGGAGTATCTTCCCAAGTTTCCAGCATCTTAGCATTGAAAGCTGAAATGTTTATCTGTATTTGATGTGCTGCTATTTTATCTGTTTTTGTGAAAATTAAATTAAAAGGTATGCCATTTTCACCCAACATTGAAATAAATTCCAAATCAATTTTCTGTGGTTCTATACGAGAATCTATCAAAACAAAAAGACACATCAGGTTTTCACGATTTTTGATGTAGTCCATAATGAATATCATCCACTTCTCTCTTTGGTTTTTTGCAATTTTTGCATAACCATAACCGGGTAAATCAACAAGATACCAGGATTCATTTATCAAAAAGTGATTAATGAGCTGTGTCTTTCCAGGCTTGCCTGAGATTTTTGCAAGCGCCTTACGTCCGCTTAGCATGTTGATTAATGAAGACTTCCCTACATTCGAACGCCCGATAAAAGCATACTCCGGTTTGTCTGGTTTCGGACATTTACTAAGCTTCGTATTGCTCATCAGGAACTTAGAAGTGTTGATTTTCATGCTGTTATTTTAGCTGATGACTTATTCAGATGGCATTGATTTGATAAAGACCTCCAGAAGTTCTGTGGACTCAGATGGTAGTATTCTGATATTCTTTATACTGGCCGGAATCAAAATGGTTTCCCCAATTCTAAAGTCTATACTAGCACTCTCATTGTATTCAATCTTGCAGGCCCCTTTAAGACATATATATATTATAAACGAATCTAATTCAGAATAATCCTTTTCAATTAACTGTTTAGCAGAGATATATTGACTCGTAAAATATCTGGAGTCAACCATGAGGTTGCTTTGATTCTCAGTTTTAGGATACTTGGTGCGATAATTTGGATAATGCTTGTAATCAATGGCATCAATAGCAAGGTCAGTGTGCAGGTCACGCGGCTTTCCATCTGAATCTACACGGTTCCAATCAAATAGTCTGTACGTGATATCACTGGTTTGCTGAATCTCTGCAAATAATATTCCAGCACCAGTAGCATGAACTCGTCCAGCCGGAATGAAAAAACAATCTCCAGATTGTACTGATTCTCGATTCAAAACTGATTCAAGAGTGTTTTGTTCTATATGATCCAGTAGAGCTTCCTTATTAATGTCGCGGTTAAATCCGGTAAATAATTCTGACCCTTCATCTGCTTGTATCACATACCACATCTCGGTTTTGCCGTAAGCATTATGCCGTTTTGCAGCAAGCTCGTCATTCGGATGAACCTGGATGGATAATACAGCGTTGGCATCAATTAACTTAATCAAAAGAGGAAATTCTGCTCCAAATTGCTCATATACAGAATCTCCCATCAGGTCACCCATGTAAACCTCAGCTAATTCCTGAATGCTGTTGCCTTCCAGAAATCCATTTGCAACTATCGAAAGAGAATCAGCTACCCCTGATAATTCCCAGCTTTCACCAGTTTTTTCAGGAACTTCAGACTTGTGCAGAATGCTTGATAATTTGTTGCCACCCCAAAGGCGGTATTTGTATTGAGGAACAAATTTTAATGGATATAACATATTGTTAAATATCTAGTATTCAGTATTATAATCAACTATAACCTTCTGGCAGCACCATTGCTGATTTTGCTTTACAGCATATTGATGCGCCGGGTGCATCTGATAATCCTTAAGGTCATCAAGATTATCAAAACTACTGTCAATAATCACATCAAATGAAGCTGTACCGTGAACAATATCAGGCTTAACTTTATATTCCCTTATTTGTGGAATTTCTCCTACAAGGCTCCTAAAGTTAATTAATACTTCATCAAGTGCCTGTTTTTTTTCTTCATTTGAAGAAAATTCTTTTATTTTGAATAGTACTATGTGTCGTATCATTTTACAAATATACGATTAGCTATATTAATCATAATAAGATAAACTATGTTAGTTGTTGGCATCGCAGGAGGAACAGGGTCTGGTAAGACCACAGTGGTAAAGAAAATAATTAGTCAATTTCAGGATGAAGAGGTAACTCTGCTGCCTCAGGACTCCTACTATAAGGATAATTCTCATTTGAAGCTTGAGGAACGTCAGAAACTAAATTTTGACCACCCTGATTCAATTGAATGGTCTTTGCTGGTTGATCATATTGTTGATCTTAGACACGATAAGGCTATCCAGCAGCCTATTTATTCATATCTGACATGCGTGAGATCTGATGAAACAATCCCTGTCAATCCTAAACAGGTGATTATTATTGAGGGAATTCTTGTTCTAACTAATCCTGAGTTGAGAGATTTGATGGATATTAAAGTGTATGTTGATGCTGACTCTGATGATAGGCTTAGCAGAGTTATTACCAGAGATACCATCGAAAGAGGCAGATCGGTTAATGCTGTGCTTGATCGCTATGCATCAACTGTAAAACCAATGCATTTAGAGTTTATTGAACCCTCTAAACGATATGCTGATGTGATTATTCCTCAGGGTGGAGAAAACAAAGTAGGCATAAGAGTGCTGGTGAGTTTGATTAAACAGCATTTGGCAGATAGTTGATAATGGGAATATCCGATTTGCATTTTACTAAACTTGGATCAGGACACCCACTGATAATATTGCACGGATTATACGGATCCGGGAGTAATTGGCTTAGCATTGCCAGAAAGTTAGCCGGTATATGTGAAGTATACTTGCTTGATCAACGTAATCATGGTAAATCACCACATTTTAGTGAGCATAACTATAAAGTGTTAATGGAAGACCTTCTGCAGTTTATTGATGCCCGGGATCTTTCAAAGGTTATGCTTCTAGGACATTCAATGGGAGGTAAAACTGCTATGTTTATGGCAACTCATTACCCTGAACGTGTTAGTCGTCTGGTAGTTGCAGATATGAGTCCGCTTTCATATATCCGCAATGGGGAAAGAGCTGACCACTTTGCAGGGCATGAGCATATAATGACTGCATTGAAAGATTTAGACCTGTCTGATATTACAAACCATCGTGAGGCCGATGAAAAATTGGAAGCTGCTCTCCCTGACCGTAGACTGAGACAGTTTCTGATGAAAAATCTGACCAAAACTAAAGAGGGTAATTATTATTGGCAAATTAATCTGGATGTACTGATGAGAAATCTTGATTCTCTTGCAGATGGTTTGAATCCAGAGGACTATCAGGATGAGGGATTCAAACAATATCCAGTGCTTTTTGTGAAAGGAGAAAACTCACATTATATCGGAGAGAGAGATGAAAAAGCTATCAAAAGACTATTTCCGGGTTCTAATCTGGTAAGTATTCGCGATGCAGGACATTGGCTACATGCTGAGCAGCCTGAAGCTTTTGTTAAAATTATCAAGAAGTTTCTGCTTGAATATTAGTGAAGGAAAAAAATATCATAAACAAAGACAGAATCATAGCCTTTGTTTCTCTAACATAGTCTTTTATACATCATTATGGTATTCTGAAGACCAAAATATAAAGCATCAGAAATGAGAGCATGGCCAATACTTACTTCCAATAATCCAGGTATGTTGCCAGTAAAGTACTTCAGATTCTCCAAACTCAAATCATGTCCGGCATTTAAATTGAGTCCGACCTCCTGAGCTGCTTCAGCTGCCATAACAAAAGGGTGAATCGCACTTTCCTTCCCCTTAATATAGTTTTCAGCATAAGGCTCAGTATACAATTCAACCCTATCGGTTCCGGTTTCAGCTGAATGACGGATATTTTCCTCATTGGTGTCAATGAAAATAGACGTTCTGATGCCTGCCTCCTTAAATCTGGCAATGACTCCAGACAGAAACTTCTTGTTTTTTATTGTATCCCAACCAGCGTTGGAGGTGAGAGCTCCCGGAGGGTCAGGTACCAGAGTAACTTGCTCAGGTAGTACTCTTAGTACCAACTCTATAAATGTTTCTGTTGGGTAGCCTTCAATATTAAATTCAGTATGGATATGCGGACGTAAATCAAGAACATCCTGGTATCGTATATGTCGTTCATCCGGACGAGGATGTACTGTAATCCCTTCGGCACCAAAATCCTGACAATCAACTGCTGCTTTTACAATATCAGGAACCATACCTCCTCTGGCATTTCTGAGTGTGGCAATTTTATTTATATTTACACTTAAACGGGTCATTTATTCTCCTTTCATTCGTTTACCTTTACAAAGTTAGAGATATTTATCGAGGTATATATATGTTGGCTAAGGAACTCATATCGGATGTTGTTCCTGCTGTTAAAACTTCTGACAGCGGGGCACAGGTGCTGAATTGGATGGATCATTTCAGAATTTCACATATGCCAATTGTGAATAATTCTGATTTTCTCGGATTAATTTCAGATACAGATATTTACGCTCTGGATAACCCGGATGAGGCAATCGGAAATCATCACCTTTCACTTTTCAGTCCTTTTGTTGAAGCAAATAAGCATCTGTATGAGGTGATTGAGTTGGCTAATCGACTGAAACTGACTGTAATTCCTGTATTAAATCAAGGGGAAGATTATCTTGGAGTTATTACTATGACTGAGCTGGTTGATCAGTTTGCCCATTTAATATCTGCCGATCAGCCTGGGGCTATTTTGGTTTTTAGTATGACCGCTCATGATTATTCACTAACTGAAATAGCCAGAATCGTTGAGGAAAATAATGCACGAATTCTGAACTCAAATGTTGTAACCATATTGGATACCTCACAAGTAGAAGTAACAATTAAAACAAATAAAACTGATGTGAGCAGTATTATTCGTTCATTTGAACGATATGATTACAATATCAGAGCAAAATTTATGGATGATGCAGAGCTGGATGATATGTACCGAAGTAAATATGAAGAGTTTATGCGATATCTAAATACTTGATATGTCAATAAATATGGAACCTCATACATCTTGTGTCTTGCTCTTTGGCAGGTCGTTCGGAGAAGCTTTCAGACTGCACTTTCGGATACTGTTATCGAGATTAGCCTCGCACGGTGCACGGGTATATATTTTTAATCCATTTTATGAATATGTGAATGAATGGATTGATGAGAAACTTGAAATTGACGGAACCTTTTCTTCACCGGCAGATCTGCCCGAGGATGCTGACTTTATGCTGAGCATTGGAGGTGATGGTACTTTTTTGGAGGCTGTTAGCTATGTGAGGGATAAAGGGATACCGGTGGCCGGAATTAATGCTGGCAGATTGGGCTTTTTGGCTGATATTGCCCAGGAAGCAATCTCTAAAGCTCTTGATTCTATATTGTTAGGCTTGTATAAGGTAGAAGAAAGAACACTATTGGAGTTGAAATCTGATCAGGACTTATTTGGGGAGTTTAGTTTTGCGCTAAATGAAATAACTATTCATAAACGTGATGATTCATCAATGATCAAACTCCATGCGTATCTTAATGATGAATTCCTTAATACTTATTGGGCAGATGGCTTAATAGTATCAACCCCAACCGGATCAACCGCATACTCCCTGAGTGTTGGGGGACCTATTGTGCTTCCGGGTATTAGAGATTTTATTATAGCTCCTATCGCTCCACATAACCTGACTGTGAGGCCTTTAGTGTTTCCAGATAATATGGAGTTGAAGTTGCGCGTGGAAGGACGTAGTGGCAAGGTGTTAGTCTCCCTGGATTCGCGTTCAGTTGTTATGGAAACAGGGCTGGAATTGAGAATTACTAAAGCTCCTTTTAAGGTTTTAACAATAAGGCTCAATGATCATAGCTTTTACAATACACTTCGCTCTAAGTTGATGTGGGGAGTCGACAAGAGAAACTGAGATTTTTAAACAGCAAATTATACTATATTTGCGCTTTATAAGTTATTGTAAGTGAATCACTGATTCAATTAACTTTAGCGAGCATTGTAGATGAAAAGATTATTGCTGTTACTTGGTTTTTTTGGAATATTTGGCTCTGCTTCAACTCAGGAAAGTACCGATTATGGATTCTTTCTGGGTATGAGTCAAGAGCACTTGCAGACTATAATGCCTGTTCCGAAAGCTGGATCAGTTATGCCGGCAATAGGTGCTTTCTATCGATACAACCTCAATTCCAGGTATGGCTTGAGAGGAGGGATTAATTACGGATTGGCAACAGGAGCAGGATTGAACTCCCTGGATATCCATGGTTTATTCGAGTTTAATTTTTTACCGCTAAATCCTACCCTCGAAAAGCCAAAAGTCAGTACCTTTGTGGCAGCCGGATTAGGATTATACCAGATTGAACCAGTTATGGCATTCAATGTTGGTGTTAAATACCGGTTAACTGAAAGGATTGGTTTTAGTGTGGAATGGGATTTGCGACGAAAAATTATCGGAGCTGATCCTGATACTGATACGTATGTTTTACCTAGCAACTGGTATTCACACATTGGAGTAACTGCCAGCTATAATATAATAAAAACCTGTAAAACCTGTCCGTTTTACGAATCGAACAGGAAAAAGAATCGATGAGTCTGAAGGAAAAACTGAATCCCGATAAGCTTCCAAAGCATGTTGCCATTATTATGGATGGTAACGGCCGTTGGGCAAGGAAAAAGGGCGTGGCCCGAGTCCTTGGACACCGTAGTGGAGTTACTCCGGTTAGAGAAGTTGTAGAAGCTTCAGGAGAACTGGGTATTCAATATCTTACCTTGTACGCTTTTTCAACCGAAAACTGGGGCCGACCTGTTGAAGAAGTTAAGGCTTTGATGGGTTTGTTGGTAGCTACAGTTAAAAATGAAACAGCCAGACTTGTTAAGAACAATGTTAGGTTACACACGATTGGAGATGTTGGAATGCTGCCAGAAAGTATTAGAAAAGAAATTGATCACTTAATTGAGAAAACCAAGAATAACACAGGTTTGAATCTTGTTTTGGCTTTGTCATACAGCTCCCGATGGGAAATACTCAAAGCGGTGAGAGCGATCATGGATGAAGCTAGTGCTGGAAAAATCAAATCTGAAGATCTTACACAAGAAATTTTTGGCAATTATCTGGAAACAAAAAATATTCCAGATCCTGAGCTGCTGATTAGAACCAGTGGTGAGCAACGAATTAGTAATTTCCTCCTTTATCAAATAGCATACGCTGAATTATACTTTACTCCTAAGCTGTGGCCGGATTTTAGAAAAGAAGATTATTATGCTGCTTTACTAGAGTTTCAAAACCGTGAGCGACGTTTTGGGAAAACTAGTGAGCAACTTTAAAAGCAAAACATGGTATGAAGAGAAAGATTTTTACTGTCTTCCTGTTAAGCCTTATTATTGGGTCTGCCTGGGCACAGACTAAAGACGTTAAACCTGACAAGGTCATTAGTTACGCAGGTAAGAATGATTATGAAATCGGCGGCATAACTGTTTCGGGGGTTAAGTACCTGTCGAAAAGCGTGTTAGCGCAAGTGTCCGGATTGGCAGTTGGAGACATTATCGAAGTTCCTGGTGCCAAGATTACTGAATCTATGGAGAAACTATGGAGCCAGGGATTATTTTCTGATGTGCAAATAACTGCCACCAAAATTGTGGATGGCAAGATTTTTATCGATATCTATTTGCAAGAACAACCCAGACTTTCGAGATTCTCATTTTCAGGAGTGAACAAAACTGAGGCTGAAGATTTACGTGAAAAGGTTAACCTTATTCGTGGAAGTCAGGTGACATCCAATCTGCTTAGCAGAACTAAAAGGATAACTATTGACCATTTTGTAGATAAGGGCTACCTAAATACAGAAGTGTCAATCACTCAGAGAGAAGATTCTGTTATGGCCAATTCTTCAGTGCTGGATATTGCCGTAATCAAAAATGAGAAAGTCAAGATTCGTGAGATCATTTTTGAAGGTGCAACAGTTATGCCCGATAAGAAACTGCGACGGTCAATGAAGGAAACCAAACAAAAAACATGGTACAATGTTTTTAAGACTTCAAAATATATAAGCAAGAACGTTGATGATGACTTGGATAATATTCTGATAGAGTATAATGAACTAGGGTACCGAGATGCACGGATACTTGGAGATTCTCTATATAAAAATGATGATGGTACTGTGGGCCTTATTGTTAAGATTGAAGAAGGAAAACAGTATTTCTTCAGAAATATTGAATGGGTAGGTAATACTAAGTATTCTGCAGAATTTCTTAATGAGAAATTGAAAATAGAAAAAGGAAATGTTTTTGATCAAACACTTCTTGATAATCGCTTGTCTAATGAACCGGATGCCGTGAATAATTTCTATCTGGATTTTGGATATCTTTTTTATCAGTCAATTCCTGTAGAAGTAAATGTTGAGGGTGATTCTATTGATATTGAGATTCGTATCTATGAAGGACCTCAGGCCAGAATCAATAAAATTACTATTGTTGGTAACGATCGTACAAATGAACATGTGATAAGGCGCGAGATTCGATCCAAGCCAGGCGACCTGTTCAATCGTTCTGATATTATGAGATCAGTCAGAGAGTTATCGCAACTCGGGTTCTTCGATGCTGAACAAATTAATCCAATTCCAACTCCAAACCAGGAAGATGGAACTGTGGATATTGAATATAGACTGGTTGAGCGAGCTAATGACCAAATTGAAATTTCTGGTGGTTGGGGCGCTGGTATGGTGATCGGAACCCTGGGAGTAAGATTCGGTAATTTCTCGGCCAGAAACCTTTTTAATAAGGATGCCTGGCGACCATTACCTTCAGGCGACGGACAAAACCTGAGCCTTCGTGCTCAGTCAAATGGTAAGTATTATCAAGCATATAGCGCCTCTTTTGTTGAACCTTGGTTGGGTGGGAAAAAAGCTAACTCCTTATCAGTCTCGCTTTATCATACAGTACAAACAAACGGTCGACAATCAGAGGATCCTAATCGACAGGCAATGGTAATAACCGGTGCCTCTGTTGGATTAGGCCGACGATTGGCCTGGCCAGATGACTTTTTTACCTTATTCAACCAGTTGTCTTTTCAGCGCTACAAGCTTGACGATTGGTCTTATTTTGTGATTAAAAATGGGATTAGTAATAATTTTAGTCTCACAAATACTTTTGGCAGGAATTCAACCGACCAGATTATTTATCCCAGACGAGGATCAAATTTCACAATGAACCTGCAAGTTACTCCACCATACTCTTTGTTCAATGGTAAGGATTATAGTACCATGACTGAAGAGGATCGGTTTAGGTGGATAGAATATCATAAGTGGACATTCAAAGCCAGCTGGTATACTAAGCTTTGGAGTGTTGGAGAAGATAAAGATTTTGTTCTTGCTACTAAGGCTGAGTTTGGCTACCTGGGGTTTTATAATGAGCATGCCCGATCTCCTTTTGAAGGATTTGAAGTGGGTGGAGACGGCATGATGGGATATAGCTATTATGGTAGGGATGTTATCTCTATGAGAGGATATGGAAATGGATCTATTACTCCTTCCAAAGGAGCAAACTTGTATGATAAATTTACCATGGAGCTTCGCTTTCCAATATCACTGAACCCTAATGCCACATTGTTTGCACTTGCATTTCTTGAAGCAGGTAATGCCTGGTATGAGTTTAAAGACTTTAACCCGTTTAATATGGTTAGATCTGCCGGCCTGGGTGTTAGGATTTTCCTCCCGATGTTTGGGATGATGGGTGTTGACTGGGGATATGGTTTTGATGATTTGCCAAATAGCCCGGGTAAGAACGGAAGTCAGTTCCACTTTGTTCTAGGCCCACAGCTATAAGGTATTATGGTATAATTATTGTGAAGCTTATTAGAATTATTAATATAGAGATTATGAAAAAGATATTTTTGATAATGATGATCGCCCTTATGGGTGTAACTATGGGCTTTGGCCAGAAATTTGCCTTTGTGGATACCGAATATATACTGGGTCGCATTCCTGCTTATGAGGCAGCTCAGAAACAACTCGATAAATTTTCAGCTGAGTGGCAAAAGGAAGTTGAAACGAGTATGGGAGAAGTTGAGAAATTGTATAAAAATTACCAGGCTGAAAGGGTTTTGCTGACTGAGGATATGAGAACCAAACGTGAGGATGAAATTATTACTCGTGAAAAAGCTGTCAAAGATTTGCAAAAAAGTTACTTTGCTCCTGAAGGACAACTTTTTAAAAAACGCCAGGAGCTGGTCAAGCCAATCCAGGATCAGGTTTTTAATGCAATTAAAGCATTAGCTACTGAAGGTAATTATGATGTGATCTTTGATACTGCCTCTGGTGCAACGATGCTCTTTACTAATCCGCGGTATGATAAGAGTGACGCGGTTTTAGAAAAGATGGGAATTAGTAATTAATGTTTATATTTGCCAGCCTTTAAATTTAATAGCACATAACAAGTTAGTTCTGACCTAACAATAAAAAGAATTAGAATGAAGAAAATGGTTTTAGCACTGATCTTTACAGTACTGCTTTCTGCAGGATCAGTTTTGAATGGAGTCGCACAGCAAAAGATTGGATATATTAATTCAAACGAATTAATTATGGCAATGCCCGAACGCGATAGCGCAATGACTATGGTTGAGCAGAAACGCCAGGATTTCCTTAGACAGTCTGAAGAACTACAGGTTGAATTCAATAAGAAGTATGAAGATTACCTTATGAAACAAGACTCTCTTTCTCCACTGATTCGTTCAACTAAAGAAAATGAATTAGGTGATTTGAGAGATCGTATTGAAACTTTTAATGCTGCTGCTGATCAGGAATTACAACGATTCAATCAAGAGGTGTTCCAACCAATTATTGAACGTGCTCAACAAGCAATTAAAGATGTAGCTATTGAACAGGGTTTTACATATATACTGGATCTTAGTCAAGCTGCAGTTATTTACTACCCTGAAGAAGGATCTGAAAATATTTTACTGGCTGTTAAGAAAAAGCTGGGTTTAGAATAGAACGAATTTTTAATAAGTAAAATCCTTGTCGTACCTTTCGGCAAGGATTTTTTTATGGATAAAAACAGCCCTATAGGTATTTTTGACTCAGGAGTAGGAGGACTGAGCGTTGTTCGCCAAATAATTGCTGAATTGCCCGGGGAATCCTTGATCTATTATGCTGATAGTGCCAATGCTCCTTATGGGAGTAAGAGCAGCGAGCAAGTGATCGGTTTTTCACATGATATTTCAGAGTTTCTTAATAATATGGGTGCAAAGCTTATTGTGGTGGCTTGCAATACAGCAACTGGTATTGCAATAAACTATCTTAGAGATACTTATTCTATACCCTTCGTGGGTATGGAACCAGCAATTAAACCTGCTGCTAAAGCTTCTAAATCTGGGAAGATAGGAGTTTTAGCTACAGCTAATACCTTCGAAACAGAGCACTTTAACAGAACCAAAGGTCTGCATGCAAATAATGTTGAAGTATTAATGACTATAGGTGAAGGTTTGGTTGAGCTGGTGGAACAAGGTAAAGCAACATCAGATTATTCTAAAGAGCTACTCATTAAATATTTGATGCCAATGGTGGATGAGGGGATTGATCACTTAGTATTGGGATGTACTCATTACCCCTTCCTCTTGCCTTTGATTCACGAAATTATTCCGCCAGAAATTCAAATTCATGACCCGGCACCAGCCGTTGCCAGACAAGTGAGAAAGGTTTTGGAGGAGGTAGGTGAGCTAAACCCAGGTAATGAGAAGCCTCAAAGTGCATTTTTCTCAAGCGGTAACCGTACAGTTTTAGACATGATGGTTGAAAATGCCCTGGATTCAAGAGTACCACCCCGCATAAAATAGATAGTTATTAGCAATCTTGTCAATCATCTCACGGCTTTGTTCAGGATCAATCTCTTTTATTTTGCGAGCCGGTACCCCAGCATAAATACTGTTTGGTTCAACAATAGTAGAATCCCTAATCAAAGCGCCAGCAGCGATTATTGAGTTCTCCCCAATTTCGGCATGATCCAGGATAATTGCTCCGATACCAACCAAAACCCGATTGTGAATTTTAGCACCATGAATTACTGCATTATGTCCGATCGAAACGGAATCCCCAATCACTATAGTTGACTTTTTATATAGAGTATGAAGAACTGCACCATCCTGAATATTGACCTTATTTCCAATCCTGACCCAATTGACATCTCCTCTGATAACAGTATTAAACCAAATGCTGCAATCATCACCAATTTCAACATCACCAATGATGGTCGCATTTTCTGCCAAATAGCAATTCGTCCCAATTTTTGGAGTCAAACCCCGTACAGTTTTTATCAGTGCCATGTCGTATAATTCTCTTGCCTTATGCAAAGGTAATAGCTTATTTTTAACTATTTATTCATTTAGAAAGCTTCCAAATTAGATAGATATGTTAATATGTTCAGCTAATAGCCTGGTATTAAGGGTATTAGCATGTTATTGATTTTTTAAAAAAATACTAAACTTGATTGTTTTGCTTCCAGAAATGTATATAATTTTGTATTGTTGATATGTATTGTTTACAGAGGGCTATAAACGACTAAGAAATGTATTGTTTGTAGCCCATGCTTTTGAGCTGAGATTTTTTTAACCAAAAAATATAGAGCCATAAAATTATGAGCAAACAGGTAAAGGTCATTGAAATAGATGAGGTGGCCATCCGCTTCTCCGGAGATTCTGGAGACGGAATGCAATTAACTGGAACTTTATTTTCAGATACATCTGCGTTATTTGGAAATGATGTTTCCACATTTCCTGATTATCCGGCAGAGATTAGAGCTCCTCAAGGAACTGTTGGAGGAGTATCCGGATTTCAGGTACATTTCGGACATACACAGATTAATACCCCCGGGGATTATTGTGATGTGTTAGTAGCCATGAATCCGGCTGCTTTAAAAGCTAATTTCCACTGGACAAAGCCGGATGGGATAATTATTTATGACAGTGATGCCTTCGATGAGAAGAATATCAAAAAGGCAGGTTATAAGGAAGATCCTTTTGCTGAAGAGCAAGTTGGAGCCATTCATTTAATTGGGGCACCAATATCCAGCATGACAAAGGAAACTCTTTCAGGAACGGGAATGGATCAAAAGTCTATTCTCAGAAGCAAAAATATGTTTGCTCTTGGAATTGTTAGTTGGATGTTTGATCGTAAGCTGGATCACGCTATTACCTTCTTCAAAAGCAAGTTTGCAAAAAAACCTGCACTGATTGAAGCTAATACTATGGTTTTGCATGCCGGCTATAATTATGCTGAGAATATTCACGCACTAACGATATCTTATAAAGTCAGACCTGCTAAGATTGAGCCTGGTTTTTATCGAAGTGTAAATGGTAATCAAACAACTGCCTGGGGATTAATTGCAGCAGCTGAGAAAGCTGGAGTGCCCCTGTTTTTGGGATCATATCCGATTACTCCTGCTACCGGAGTGCTGGAAGAACTTGCACTCAGAAAAGATCTTGGTGTGAAGACCTTTCAGGCTGAGGATGAAATTGCTGGCGTTTGTACTGCAATTGGAGCTAGTTTCGCTGGAAATCTGGGTGTTACTTCTACTTCAGGACCAGGCCTTGCGCTTAAAAGTGAAGCAATTGGATTGGCTGTAATGGCTGAACTTCCATTGGTTGTTGTGAATGTGCAAAGAGGCGGACCTTCAACAGGGCTTCCTACAAAAACTGAGCAGGCTGATTTAATGCAGGCTCTATATGGTAGAAATGGTGAGAGTCCTGTAGTTGTGATAGCTGCTTCTACTCCATCTGACTGTTTCGATTATGCCTTTGAATCTGCGCGAATTGCATTGGAGCGAATGACTCCCGTAATTCTTTTAACCGATGGTTTTCTTGCTAATGGTACTGAGCCATGGCGAATTCCTGATCTGAAGAAGTATCCGAAGATTAATCCTCCTTTTGCGAAAGCAAATACTGAAGATTGGCTTCCTTATGCTAGAAGCGCAGAAACCCTTGCGCGCGAATGGGCAGCACCCGGAACTCCAGGACTAGAACACCGTGTGGGTGGATTGGAGAAAATGGATGGAACTGGAACTGTTTCTTATGTGCCGGAAAATCATGATCTTATGACTAAGACGCGTGATGAGAAAGTGAATCGTGTTGTAGATTTGATTCCTGATATGGAAATTATTGGAGACGAAGATGCTGATTTACTCGTGATTAGTTGGGGTGGTACTTACGGACATATGTTAACTGCAACTTCTGAGATGCGCAGTGAAGGTCATAAAGTGGCTCTTGCTCATTTTAATTATATCAAGCCATTTCCGAAAAATACTGCTGAACTACTTGGGAAGTATAAAAAGCATCTGGTTTGTGAATTGAATCTCGGACAGTTTGCTAATTACCTGAGAATGAGTTTTCCTAATCATAACTATAAGCAATACAATAAAATACAAGGCTTGCCTTTCATTATTCAAGAACTGAAAGATGCTATCCTTAAAAACCTGGAGGAGAAATAATTATGAAAATTAAAGAATTAACTCCAGCTGATTTTAAAAGCGATCAGATGGTTCGCTGGTGTGCGGGTTGTGGCGATTTTGCAATATTAAATTCAATACAGAAAGCACTTGCTCAATTGGGCATTAAGCATGAAGACTATGCTTTTATTTCTGGCATTGGCTGTTCATCTCGTTTTCCATACTATATGAATACCTACGGGTTTCATGGGATACATGGTAGAGCTGCTGTCATTGCCAGTGGAGTAAAGGTGGCTAACCCTGATTTGAGTGTATGGATGATTTCAGGTGATGGCGATTCTTTAGCTATTGGTGGAAATCATTTTATTCACCTGATAAGGCGTAATATTAGTGTAAACCTGGTTTTGTTTAATAATGAAATTTATGGTTTAAC
>JAGLDP010000116.1 GCA_023145515.1 Bacteroidales bacterium | reverse complement strand
TTACAGACCAACGTTACATCAAGGCCCAAAGAATTCAGAGCATTGAGATGATGGGTGAACAAAAAGTTGAAGAAGGAATTCTGTCAGAGTTTATAGCTCTTGTTAATTATGGTGTAATCGGACTAATTCAGTTGGATCTTGGGATGAATGGAGAACAGGAGCTAGATTCTGATTTTGCACAGAATCTATATTCGCAAAAAATCAGTATTGCCAAATCCCTCATGATGAATAAGAATCATGATTACGGTGAGGCGTGGAGAGAAATGAGAGTCTCGTCTTATACTGATCTTATTTTAATGAAAATTTTTCGTGTGAAGCAGATTGAAGATAATGCAGGCAAAACAATTGTTTCTGAAGGAATTGATGCAAATTATCTTGACATTATCAATTATGCTATTTTTGCTCTGATCAAACTTGAAATAGAAAAAACGGAAGAATAGATATGAGAGTTGTAAGTATTATCAGCAAGTTAATTATCGGACTAGTATTCACCTTTAGTGGCTTTGTAAAATGTGTAGATCCGCTGGGTACAGCCTACAAGATAAATGATTATCTGGTAGAATTTGGTCTAAATAGCCTAACCGAGCATTCGCTCTTATTGTCAGTACTCATGTGTGGTATTGAGTTATTAATTGGATTAATGCTTCTTTCCAATACAAGCATTAAGATATCGGCATGGTTATCTCTGATATTCCTGATTGTTTATACTCCTTTAACACTTTACCTTGCTATTTTTAACCCTGTAACTGATTGTGGCTGTTTTGGTGATGCCCTTATTATTACCAACTGGCAGACCTTTTTCAAAAATGTAATCCTAATAATCCTGGCTATTATTCTTGTTTTTCGCCTTAGTGATTTTACAGAGCTGTTTAGTCCTAAATACAGGTACCTATTTCTACTTTTTCTCGCAATAATTGTTTTTGGCTTTGAGCTATTTTCATTGAATCGACTTCCAATTATGGACTTCAGGCCTTATAAAGTTGGAGAAAACATTCAGGAAGGAATGGAAATCCCTGAAGGCGCCCCTCAAGACATCAGAGAGTTCATTTTCACGTATGAGAAAGATGGCAAAACTGACGAATTCACTATTGACAACTTACCTTCTGACGATGGATGGACATTTGTTTCTCGCGAAGAGGAAGTCATCAGCGTTGGTTATGAGCCTCCAATTCACAACTTCAACATCACCACAATGGATGGCTTTGATATAACTGATGAAATATTAAGCTCTGGATATGTCTGTCTGCTAATCGCTTATAACCTCTCTGAATCAGTCTCTAAACACCAGGATGACATCAATACTCTTGCCAATATTATGCTGCAAAGTGGATATCGATTTATTTGTCTGACTTCTTCTGGTCAAAATGAAATATCCTCCTTTGAATATGAACATCAAACTCCTTATGAATTTTGCACTGCTGATCCTACAACTTTAAAAACTATTGTCAGATCTAATCCGGGACTATTAATCATGAAAAATGGCACTATAATGAACAAGTGGCACCACAAGCATCTTCCTTCTCCCGGAGAATTATCAAGCGAGATACAAACTGTAGAATATTAAATACTAAAAGATATAATGAGAAAAAAAATTGTTGCCGGTAACTGGAAAATGAATACTACCGTCCAGGAAGGAATTAAGCTAGCCAAAGCAGTGAGCGATATGGTAAGCAAGTTAGATAATAGCAATGCTAAAGTTGCTATTGCTCCACCTTTTACTCATTTGAGTGAAATAGCAAAAGTTATTAATCCTGATTATATATGCTTAGCAGCTCAGAATTGTGCTTCAGAAGAAGGTGGAGCATATACTGGTGAGGTAGCACCAGCTATGCTTGCTGAGCTAGGAGTAATGGCTGTTTTAGTCGGACATTCAGAAAGAAGAGCTTACTATAAAGAGGATCATAATACTCTTGCAAAAAAAGTAAAGCTTGTTTTAAAAAATGACATGAAACCGATTTTTTGCTGTGGAGAAGTTCTTGAGGAGCGTGAAAATAACATCCAAAATGAGATTGTCTCAAAGCAATTGGAAGAAAGTCTTTTTCATCTTTCATCAGATGAAATACTAAACTGCATTATTGCTTACGAACCTGTTTGGGCTATTGGTACCGGAAAGACTGCTACTGCCATGCAGGCACAAGAAATCCATGCATACATCCGTTCGTTATTAATTAATAAATACGGTGCAGAAATTGCAAATGAAATAACCATTCTTTATGGTGGATCATGCAAACCCTCCAATGCACCTGAATTATTTTCAAATTCTGATGTTGACGGTGGACTCATAGGTGGAGCAGCACTAAAATCAGAAGATTTTTTAGGAATTATTAAAGCTTTTTAGAATAAAATATTCTGTTGTATAATTGTTTTGGACAGGCAATCCCTTATATTTGGGATTGCCTGTTTCTGTTATGTCAAAATCTGGAATAATTCTGTTTACAGTTATCATTATACTCTCGTCTTTGTTCTGCACAGGACAGCAACAAGAGAATTATGTATTTCCTCCTGAGCCAGCAGCTTATATTGCTGAGCTAAATCACTATCTAAAACAGGTTTCTGATAAAGACAGAAAAAGAACCGTTTCTGCTTTTAGTTCATTTACAAATAATTATCAACCTGAAGAAAATGAATGGATTGAATTAGCCACTCTTACTAATTTACTGATAGTAAAGGGAATTAGGCCTCATTCTCAGTTCATTCATTTCATAGATGCGTGCACATCTTTTCAAAACTCAAAACTAGATCGCTATAGTCTTGTAACACTCCTGTCTCACATCCGGCTTGCTCTGGAATTAGAAGATAGATCACTGGGTTTTGCAGAGCAATTATGGCAGTTTGCAAGAGCCTTTAATCTTAATAATGAACTTTTTGATTCAGGATCGGTTAAATGGAGAATTGAAAGCAGCGCCTTCTCTTTGAAAACAGATACTGCCTTACACCTTGTTTGCGAATCTGCAAAACTTACAGGAACTGCCGGAAGAGAATACTCTGCTCTACAGATCTCCAAAGCAAAATACTACCCAGCATATCAAACTTTTTATTCAGAATCCGGAGAAATCAACTGGACAAGTGCTGGGATTCCTGCTGATCAGGTTTATGCAGAATTAAGAGATTTTCAACTTGACCTTTCGAAATCAATTTTCTCTATTGACTCAGTACTGCTCTATGATAAAAGGTATTTTGAAGAACCAGTACTGGGGCATTTAGAAAACAAGATCTCAACTGGCATGCCTATGAACAGACGAGGATACCCAAGATTTATCTCTTATAATCACAAGAATTATATTAAGAATCTTTATCCTAATATGGATTACACAGGTGGCTATACCCTCCAGGGTCGCAAAGTAATCGGAGCTGATATCAGAAAACAAAAAGGGACATTATTGGTTTACTATCACGATAAGCCTCAGCTTAGATTAGCCTCTGAGTATTTTGTATTTACTCCAGAAAGAGCTCAAGGAGTAAATACTGAAGTTAGTATCTATTTAGATTCAGATTCCATTTTTCATCCAGGACTAAGTTTTCAGTACCAACATGGTCAGAAAGAGCTTGTCTTACTAAGAGATGGAGGAGGATTGTCAAATAGTCGGTTTTTAAATAATTATCATAATCTTGACCTGGATGCAGAAATGATAATATGGAATCTAGAGGATAGTACTATGATTTTATCCGGGAGATTTGGCAGCTTGCATAATAGTGCAAATTTTGAATCTGCAGATTATTATAGTATTGATCGATTTAATGAAATACAAGTAGCTGATTTAACAAATCCATTAATTAGCATAAAACAGTGTTCTAATTATTACAATTCGCGATATTTCACAACCGGTGATCTTTCTGTCTTTATGAATAAGCCTCACCATCTTGTTGTTGAAATGCTTCTAAATGTCTCATTTCTGGGGTTTGTACGATATAATGTTGATTCAGATCTTATTGAAGTTACTCAGCGAACATTTGATTTTCTAGCAAAGCATGCAGAACAGCAGGATTATGATATTATCAGATTCAACTCTAAAACAAGATCACAAAAACCAAACGCATTTTTGAATTTGATATCAGGTAATTTGAAAATTGATGGTGTAAATAAAATCAATTTGAGTACTAAAAGAAATGTTACGATTTTTCCTTCTAATCATTCTATTCTAATTCAGAAAGATTTGGATATGAAGTTTGATGGCAAGCTTCAATCCGGATTAGTGCAATTTAACGGATCAGGTTTCAATTTAAATTACAGTGAATTTGAAATTCAAATAAGCGATATTAGCTCAATACACATTAAGGTTCATATACCTATAAACGGAAGTTACGATAAAACTGAAATCAAAAGTATTTCATCCATTATTGAAAACACTTCAGGGCTTGTACTGATTGATCATCCATCAAATAAATCAGGCATTCTGGTAGATGAATATCCGGAATATCCCATTTTTATTGCAGACACAGTTGCCTATGTCTATTATGATCAGGGGTTTATTCAAAACGGAGCATATTCAAGAGATAAGTTCTTTTTTAGCGCAGATAGCATGGTTATTGAAGGATTGAATAGTGTTAATTTAAAAGATCACCTTTCATTTGGTGGTCAATTTAATACGGCTGATATTTTCCCGGAAATCCATGTCAATCTTCAATATCGCGAGGATCAATCATTGGGATTCGAGACTCTTTTCACTCCTGATACTGGCTATCAAATCTACAATGGAAGAGGAAGGTTCTTCAATGAAATCAATATGAGCAATGAAGGCCTAACAGGTAATGGCACTCTGGAATACCTTGGAGCCAGCATGCAATCTGATAAATTTCTATTCTTACCTGATGCGATGAAAAGTCTTGTCAAAAGCATTGATATTGCAGAAGATTTAGCTGATTCAGGCTCTCCCAAAGCTACAGCAAAGGAAGTTGATATTTTGTGGATACCAGACAAAGATCAAATGATTGCCAATCAGAAAGATGGCCTCCTAAAGTTGTATGATGGAGTAAGCTTTACGGGGGATGTGTATATCGAGCCTGATGGACTCAAAGGTAATGGAGAACTTCAAATGTCAAATTATACAGTTGAGTCTGCCTTATTCACCTTTGCAAAACAAAGCTTTACAGCAGATAATGCTACATTTTCAATCTTAAGTCAATTTCAAGACACAATAAAATCTTCAGAGAACAACATGAATGTTGATCTGATTGCTATGAATGCTGATGTTCAAATTAACTTTGAAGATCTCAGAGCATTTATCCAGCCTGAACAGGATAATTCAATAATTCGTTTTCCTGAGAATAGATTCAAAACTAGTTTCAAAACACTTGATTGGATTATAGGGTCTGATAGTATAAAAATAACAGAACTCAATCTTGTTTCAGAACATCCATCTCAAGAAGGATTATCCTTTAAAGGACAATCAGCAAATTTTGATCTAAGTTCATACCAGCTTAACTTAAATATGCTCGAATACATTGATGTTGCTGATGTGAGAGTATTTCCTGAGAAAAAGTCCCTTACAATTCGAAGTAATGCCTTCATTGATTCTTTACCTATGTGTACAATAGTGCCACGTGACACTAGTTTAAATCATCTTATTCAGCAATCTGTAGTATTTCTAAATGGAAAAAACAGCTATAGGGCAAAGGGTATTTACACATACATTGATAAAGCTCAAAGGGAATTCAAAATTGAGTTGGAAAAGATAAGTGTTAATTCACAAGGAATTACTTTCGGACAAGGGACGATTAATCTAAGTGACAAATTCTTTTTAAGTCCAGAATTTGCTTTTCAGGGAAGGGCAAACTTACATATGAACGAAGCTCTGTTGCAGTTTGACGGATCTTTCCAATTAACACATGCATGTGTTTCGTCAACAAAAAAATGGATTAGGATAGACGAAAGAATTGATCCCTTATCTGTAATCATTCCTATAGATAGCATATCACTTGATGCAGAAGGAAGAAAAGTATATTCAGGTTTTTTCTTGAGCAACCAGCCGATAAAATTGTATTCCACTTTCATAGGACCACACACAAGGTATAGCGACATTCCTGTAATTCAGAGCAATGGATATTTGCAATTTGATGATTTGGCTGGGGATTACCGACTTGCAAGTCTTGAAAAACTAGATAATCCTGACATTATCCAAACTGAGATTAGATTAGATAGAGATAACTGCATGGTAACAGCAGAAGGCAGGATGAATCTAGGAGTTGATCTTGGCAGAATGCAAATTGATGCTGCCGGAACAGCTCTGCACAATATGAATACTGACTCAATACTTTTTCATTCTGTGCTAAGTTTAGATTTTTTCCTCAACCAGAAAGCTCTCACATACATGGCAAAGGAATTAAATAGCCACACTGAAGCTCAGGCTGTTAACTACGCAGACCAGGGCTTACGCCGTTCCTTATTGCATTATTTGGGTCCTCAAAGCGGACAAGAGATACTTGATCAATTAGGCATGACGGGAGGATTTAGGAAATTACCTGAGGAATTCAATCACACTTTCCTTTTCACTCAACTGGATCTTAAATGGAACCCTGAGCGAGGCTCTTATCAGTCAGTTGGAAAAATTGGCATCGCAAATATTCTTGATAAACCTGTTAACAAAGCCTTCAATGGAAATATGGAAATAATTCATAGAAGGGGTGGTGACACTTTTACTCTATATCTGGAAACAGACCCTGGCTCTTATTTCTTCTTTTATTACAGCAGAGGCTTGATGCAGGTTTTAGCAGGACCCAAATACGAGAAATTTAACAATATTATCAGAGATACTAAGGTGGCTAAGCGTAAACTTCCGTCAGACGGTGATGAACCCCCTTACCAGTACTATCTCGGACAATACAGACTAGTCAGAAACTTTTTAAACGTTGACTAACTTGGAAAACATTTAAATATATGAACCTTTTCTATTCAGATAATATCAGCCAGGGTTATTGTGTCTTTCCCGAAATTGAATCAAGGCACCTTATCAAGGTTATGCGAAAAACCACTGGCGACCAGGTCTTTTTTGTGGATGGCAAAGGAGGATATTATGAAGGTGTAATTCACGATCCCCACCCCAAAAGGTGCTTGATTCAAATCACCAATAAAAAGACTGATTATGGGAAGAAAAATTATTCCCTACACATGGCTGTTGCCCCAACTAAGAATATTGATCGATTTGAATGGTTTCTTGAGAAGGCTACTGAAATCGGAGTAGATAGAATAAGTCCTGTACTTTCTTTCCATTCTGAGCGTAAACAAATTAAGCCAGATCGCTTAAACAGAGTTTTGACTGCTGCAATGAAGCAATCTCTAAAAGCCTATCATCCTGTTCTCGAAGAACTCACTTCTTTTAAGGAGTTTATTTCCAGAGATTTTACCGGACAAAAATATATTCCACATTGCAATTCAACTGACTTGGTCTCGATTAGCTCTGTTCTAAAGCCAGGAACTGACGCTCTGATAATGATAGGACCAGAAGGTGATTTTAGTCTGGAGGAAGTAGAAATGGCTGAAAAGAATGGATTTATTGGCATTTCCCTTGGAAAAAGTCGTCTACGAACTGAAACGGCAGCTATCATCGCTACCCATTCAGTATATTTTGTTAATCATGAAGCGTAAATTATTATGAATAGTAAATCCAGAATTAAGCTTAGTCTCAACCACCAGCAACCAGACAGAATACCTCTAGATATTGGGGCATCAGGCACTTCTGGCTTACATGTAAAAAATGTACACGAACTTAGAAACTATCTTGGATTAAAGCCTCAAAAGATTAAAGCTTTTGAACCATATCAGATGCTTGGATGGATGGATGAGGATATACTTACTGCTCTTGATATTGATGTACAAGGAATACCAGGACAAAAAACAATGTTTGGTTTCGAAAATCATGACTGGAAACCGTGGAAAATGGATATCGGACTTGAGGTACTGATTTCTAAGGACTTTAAATACACTAAAGATGAAGATGGATCTACTCTGGTGTACCCAGAAGGAGACGATTCTGTTCCACCTAGCGGCAGAATGCCAAAAAATGGATATTTCTTTGATTCAATAATCAGGCAGCAAGCCATTATTGAAGAAAAACTTGATCCGAAGGATAATCTAGAGGAGTTTAAACCTATTGATGCTGAAGGACTTAATTACTATCAAAAGCAAATAGACCTTTTCAAGAATTCTCCACGATCAATTCTTGGTTCATTTGGGGGAACAGCTCTTGGAGATATTGCACTTGTGCCTGGCCCTTTCATGAAAGAAACTAAAGGAATCAGAGATGTTACTGAATGGTATATGTCAACACTAATACGCCAGGATTATATTCATTCAATTTTTGAAAAGCAAACAGAAATAGCCTTGCATAACTTGGCTGAACTGTTTAAAGTTGTTGGTAATGAACTTGATGTCATATTCTTATGTGGAACTGATTTTGGAACTCAAACAAGTACTTTCTGTTCTGCTGACACTTACAAATCCCTTTATCATCCTTATTATAAAAAGATGAATGACTGGATTCATGCCCATACTACATGGAAAACATTCAAACATTCCTGTGGAGCAGTTGCTGATTTTATACCTTTATTTATAGAATCTGGCTTCGATATACTTAATCCT
>JAGLDP010000115.1 GCA_023145515.1 Bacteroidales bacterium | reverse complement strand
AGGAGATAGGACGACAATTACTATTCGATACAGTATCTTATTCAGAGTCATCCGTATGTAGAAGAAGACACCTCTTGCATTATTTTGGGGAAATATATTTGCAAGAGAATTGTGAGAATTGCGATAATTGTAATAATCCAAAACCTAAATTTGAAGGAAAAGAGTACTTAACGCTGGCATTTCAAGCGATTCATGATACAAAAGAAAAAGTTAAACCAGAACATGTTGCAGATGTACTGATTGGAAATGTGAATTCTGCTGTTAAATCATATAAACATAATGATTTACCCATTTTTGGGAAAGGGAAGGATAAGGATGAGAAATTCTGGCTTGCAGTTCTTCGCCAGGCACTGATAGCCCGCATGGTGTCAAAAGAAATTGAGAATTATGGCGTTTTGAAGATGACTCAAAAAGGACGCGATTTCTTGAATAATCCACAATCTTTTATCATGACAGAAAATCATGATTATGATGTGGGTGATGATGATACTATTGTTAGGGGTGGGGGGGGTGCATCTTTAGACTCTATGCTTTTCAATATGCTGAAAGATCTCCGCAAATCAATTGCTAAGAAGTTGAATCTACCTCCTTTCATCATTTTTCAAGATCCATCTCTGGAAGATATGTCAACTAACTATCCGATTAATGCAGATGAATTGGCTCGAATGACTGGCGTTAGTTCTGGCAAGGCCAGCAGATACGGAAAAGAGTTTATCGCTTTGATTAAAACGTATGTTGAGGAGAATGATATTGAACGGCCCCAAGATATGATTGTTAAATCGGTTGTCAATAAATCAGGTTTAAAAGTATCTATCATTCAGAGTATTGATCGCAAAATCCCACTAGACGTGGTTGCTCAATCAAAGGGGATCACAATGGGAGAAATGCTGACAGAACTCGAATCTATTGTAAATAGCGGAACGCGAATAAGTATAGGGTATCATATAGATCAGATTCTGGATACCTCTCATCAAGAGGATATATTCTTGTATTTCAAGGAAGATGCTGAAGATGAGTCCATCATAGCCGCCATGGAGGAACTGGGAGAAGATGAGTATTCCGAGGAGGATGTCCGCTTTGTCAGGATCAAATTCATTTCTGAATTAGGTAATTAGTTTTATTTGTATTTTCTTAGGCACCTTAGTTAATCTAAAAGGAGAATTATTTTGACCATTTTAAAAATTAGTGGATTGGATAAATCATATGGTCCGGTTCATGCTGTAAAAGATCTTCATCTTGAAATAAAGAAAGGACAGGTATTTGGTATACTGGGTCCCAACGGAAGCGGAAAAACAACAACCCTGGCAATGATACTTGGAGTTGTTAGTATGGATAAAGGTAGTTACAGCTGGTTTGGTCAGTCACCCAATCCTGTTAATCAGCAAAAGATTGGTTCTATGCTGGAATCACCTAATTTCTATCCATATCTAAACCTGATTGAAAATCTTAAAATAATCAGCCACATTAAACGTATTCCAGAGGCTGAGGTTTTTAGAGTTCTTAAAGTGGTTGGATTACTTGAGCGACAAAGAAGTAAATTTCAAACCCTTTCTTTAGGAATGAAACAACGCCTGGCACTGGCTTCCGTTCTTTTGGGCGATCCTGAAGTTCTGGTTCTGGATGAGCCGGCAAATGGACTTGATCCTGAGGGCATTGCAGAGGTTCGTGAGATTATAAGACAAGAAGCTGAGAAGGGTAAGACTATCATTATGGCCAGTCATATTCTGGTTGAGGTTGAGAAAGTTTGCTCTCATGTGGCAATTCTTAGAAAGGGAGGGCTAATAACTACTAGTGAAGTAGGAAGTCTCCTTAAAACTGATGTGATGATGATCCTTTCATCTGATTCAACTAATGAACTGCATCAGTTTTTGAAAACATATGAGGGTATTACTAGTATGGAAAAAGAAGGAGTCCGATTCAAGGTCGTTCTGAAGGAGAACGTTTCTCCTGGAGATCTTAATAAGATTCTGGTAGAGAAGGGTATTGCTCTTAACCAAATGGAGATTCATAAACAGAGCCTTGAAGAGCAGTTTCTTGAATTAGTAAAGCAAGATGATATGGAAGGAGGCCAGAGATGAAGCGCTTGTTTAGAATTGAATGGGGGAAAACATGGAACTATAATGTTTTTAAAATTTTAGGAATTATTTACGTGATTTCTTTCCTCATTTCCATAATAATCCTCCCACTAATTCAGCTCAAAACAAATATGTCGGCAGAAACTGACATGCTTGATATTAAGTCGTTCTATACCTTTCCTGTAATATGGGACACCTATGCCTATTTGGCTGGAAAATCAAATATGTTCCTGGCCATTATTGTCATTTTTCTAATAGGAAATGAATTCTCATACAGAACATTCAGGCAGCATGTGATTGATGGAATGACGCGAGATGAGTTATTGTTTGGAAAGCTGATGGTAATCGGAGTGATTGCTTTGGCAAATACAATCCTGATCTTTATTTTGGGATGGATATTCGGATTAATATACTCTACTGGATACACATTTCATGATACAATTTCCAGCATTTCTATTCTGGGCATTTATTTTATTCAGGCAGTAGCCTATATGATTATGGCATTATTCCTTACTATCTGGCTTAGGAATAAAACTCTGTCTATGGTTGTGCTTTTGATGTATTCGTTAATACTTGAGCCAATTATTCGACTGATTGTGAAAAAATATGTATGGGTAAAGTTAGGACTATTCTTCCCCGTTAAAGTAACAACTAAGATGACACCAATTCCTGAAAATGGATTGATTGAATTCATAAAGTCGAATGCCGAGATAAATGGTTTTGGCGATTCGCTGCCGCTTTATCTTAACATATTCCTTGCTATTGCCTATTCTCTGTTTTTCTTTTTTCTTGCGAGATGGATTATGCTGAAACGAGATTTATAATGACTCTTTTTTTCTGTTCTTCCAGCTGAAGCTGCCAAATACACCGGCTGCAACTATAAAAACAACATAAAAGGGGTATATCAACTGAGTTAGGAAAAACCAAACCAGTTTATTCGAAATTGAATAGAATCGGCATCCCGAGATCATCAGAGGTAACTCAATCAGTGTTTTTGTGCCCCAGAGTACAGCAGTAAGAAGTATCCAGTCATGATTGAATATGCCTGTAATCAGACTACTAACCATCGTTAGGTTCAATAATAAGACCAGAATTGCCACGCCAAAAATTTCTGCATCATGGTAATTTGTCGATTTAGAAGTCCATCGTTTTCTTTGATTCCATAATTGTGTGAATGTGTTAACTGCTGTGGTTCTGGCTATTGCCGACTGACTGGCCTGGTAGGATATCGATTTCTTATTTTTCCTCTTGAGAAATTCGAGTAGAAACATATCATCTCCAGTATTGATATGGTCTTTGAGTTCCTTGCTTCCTTCCAGATAAGACGAGTGTCTGACTGCCAGATTAGCTCCACTTGCTAAGATAGGATGGTGTATTCCTGCTGAGCCAGCTGCTGACATCATCAGACTCATAAATTCAATTTGCTGAAGGTTTCCAGCTAATGATTGAGCCGGATGGATTAATACTGGTCCTTGAACCATTTCAATGCCAGGGTTTGAAAAAGAACTTACCATACTTGAAATCCATTCAGGTTCAAATTGGCAATCAGCATCAGTCAACAGTATAATGTCACCTGTGCAATAATGTGAGGCACGCCTGAGAGTAGCCTTTTTACCAGCTATATCTGTAGGGTTTTGAAGGTTGAGAACCTTGCATTGAAGTATCGTAGAATTTTCCACTGCAATATCAAACCCATTATCTGACGAATGATCATCAATGAAAATATATTCAAGCAGTTTGGATGGATAATCCTGCTTACTAAGATTCAGTATTAAGTCAGGGATGTTTTCTCTTTCGTTGCGATATGGTACAATGACAGACACCGATGGGTAGAACTGTGCTTTTGAGTTAGTTTTTTTTCGAAGTATTTGCCAACCCCACCAAATACTACACATTAGGATTCCATAAATAGTAATTATAGAAATAGCAGATGTCAGAAAGAAAGGTGTCATTAGAAAGCTTCCTTAAAAAAATAATATATCAGAAAACCAGAAACTGCAAATTTAAGACCTGTTCCAAGCAAGAACCCCAGAAGAGATCCCATGCCTGACCTGATAGCCTTCTTGAGATCCTCTGAGTGTGTGAGCTCTCCGGCAACCGCACCGATAAATGGCCCAAGAATTATCCCTATTGGAGGAAAGAAAAATAGACCCAGTATAAGACCAATTGTAGCACCCCAGGTGCCTCTTTTTGTTCCTCCGAATTTTTTAGTTCCCCAGATTGGAACCATGAAATCCACCAGAGTTACGCCAGTAGCTAGCAGAGCCCAAGTGATCAGGAACTTCTGGTCAAATTGAACTTTCTCAGTCCAATGAAGAAGCAGTATTCCAAAATAACTTAACGGAGGACCGGGTACTATCGGCACAATACATCCCGCTAGTCCAATAAGTATAAAAAATCCACCCAGTATAATCAGAAAAATATCCATAAATAATAAAATCGTTGACTCAAAAATAACACATTAAAATTTGATGTTACGCATAAGAAAACTACCAGTCAAAGCTGGTAACGCAACGTTGAGCATCCATAAAACAAATGAAGCTGCCAGGATACCTAAATCAGCATCCGAAAAAAGTCCCAGTATCAACAAGGTAACTGATCCCCTTACTCCTGCTTCCCCGATAGCAATTACCGGCAGAAAATTCATAAGTAAAAAGATTGTCATTATGGATGGGAGTCCTATTTCTATAGCTACATCCACTCCGAAGTACCTTAAAAGTAAGTAGAATTGCAGACTGAATGTGAAATATTTTGCTGTGGATAAACCGAGAGCTAGCCATTTGTCTCGTTTGTTAAGGCTCTTGAATGCCAGGCTTAATCCGGGTAATTTTTTATCCAATCTGATGAAATGAATAAATTTATTAATCCAGTTCAGATTCATGAAAAGCAGGACAAGAAAAATGCTGATTACAATAGAAACTGATATCACCCAATAAGTGAGGGGATGAGTTGTATTGTCGCTATAAGGTAAGTGCAAAAGTAACATGCCCATCCCTATCAGTCCAAATAGTTGAACAATAACCATCAATGCCAGACTGTTTATGCCTGAATAACCGATGCCTTCGGTTCTCTTATTTTGAGGCAGAACAAAAACTCTTGAGAAAATTTCACCAATTCGGTTAGGCGTTAGCATGGCCATGGTTAAACCTGAAAGCACGGCTCTTGTTGCCATCTGGAAGCTTAGTGGATACGTTTTATTAATTAGTAATCTCCATTTAGTAATTTCAAGAAAAAAATTCAAAAGCATTCCGGTAAAGGCAGCAATCATCCAAACAAAAGGCGAGCTTTTGAGTTGTTGAGAAAACAATTCCCATGCTTGTGTGAGGTTGTCAAACTGTATCAATTTCCAAGCAATGAAACCAAAGGCCAATAGAGTTATTATCAGCTTGATGCTCGTTTGTATACGGCTTGACAGTTTCAAAATGGTTACTTTTGAGTTTTTATAGTAGTTTAGGACAAAGATAGAATCAATTTTGGAAGGGAAAGAAGTATGCGTGTTCAAGCAAAAAAAGGATTAGGCCAGCATTTTCTGAAAGATCAGGATGTGGCATTGCGTATTGTTAATCTGCTTGATGCTACTAAGGCTGACATTATTCTGGAAATTGGTCCGGGTATGGGTGTTTTGACTACTTTTTTACTCGACCGATTTGGTGAGAAGCTGTATGTTGTGGAAGTTGATACTGAGAGTGTAGATTATCTTAAGTTGAACCTGTCGGAACTCAATGGTCATATTTATTCTGAAGATTTCCTTAAGATGGATTTGTCTAAGGAGTTTGCTGGAAAAACAATTGCCGTAATCGGTAATTACCCATACAATATTTCTACCCAAATTTTGTTTCACCTTCTGGATTATCCTGACCAGGTTGTTGAGATTGTTGGGATGTTTCAGCGAGAAGTAGCCCGTAGAATAACTATCGGACCAGGATCAAAAGAATATGGGATTCTGAGTGTTTTGCTGGAGTTTTATTATACTCGGGAATATGCCTTTACTGTTTCTGAAAGTGTGTTTAGCCCCCCTCCAAAAGTGAAATCCGGTGTTCTGCGCCTGGTCAAGAAGGATCAACTGCCTGATAATGTGAGCTATTCTAGATTTGCAAAGTTGGTAAAAGCAGCTTTCAATCAGAGGAGGAAAACTCTAAGAAACAGTTTGTCAGGGTTTTTTGAGAAGGGTAGTCTTGATTCAAATCTATTGAATAATCGTCCTGAGCAACTGGATCTTAAGGGCTTTTTGGATCTGCTTGAATTATTTGATTAAGTGACTTCCTCGACTCGTTAATTGTTTCTATTTTTGCAGCGGTTTGATATCAAACTGTTCTTTTTTAACCTGGTCAAAAATTTTACTGTTATGGCACAAAACTATGAGATAACCAGGGAGTTTCTTCAAAAATTGCAAGGGCTGATCGAGTTGCGTGATGAAAAATCCTGCTTAGTAATGATAGCAGATCTTCATCCGGCGGATATTGCTGAGATTATTGATATCCTTTCGATGGAGGAGGTTCTTTTCTTATTTCTTTTACTCGATAGTGAAATAGCTGCTGATGCTCTTGTTGAGCTTGAGGAAGATGATCGCGAACGATTGCTGAAAGCCCTCCCTAGTGACGTGATTGCCAAGGAATATCTCGACAATATGGATTCAGATGATGCAGCTGATGTATTAGCTGAGCTTGATGTGGAGCGACAGGAGGAGGTCTTGTCGAAGATGGAGGATATGGAGCAGGCTGGTGATATTGTTGCCTTGATGAATTATGGTGAGAATACTGCTGGGGGTATCATGGCTAAGGAGTATATTGCCGTTCATGAAGACTGGACAGTAGACGAGTGTATCAAGGAGATCAGGAGACAGGTTGAGGAGGTTGAAGAGGTCTATTTTGTATATGTTATTGATCGCAACGAGGTCTTGCAGGGAGTACTTTCATTAAAAACTTTGTTAATATCCCCTGCCAAGCGTAATGCAATTAATCTGTGTGAGAAGGATATTATCTCAGTTAAAACTGATCTGGATGATGAGGATGTTGGAAAGATTATGCAGAAATATGATATGGTAGCTCTTCCAGTTGTAGATAGCTTAGGACGTCTGGTAGGACGTATTACCATTGATGATGTTGTAGATGTTATTCGTGATGAGGCTGATAAGGATTACCAACTGATCTCTGGTATCAGTGAGGATGTTGAACCTGATGACAGTTTAATTGTGCAGACCAGAGCTCGTTTGCCGTGGCTGGTGATTGGATTGGTAGGTGGTATTTTGGGTGCTAGTGTTCTAAGGTTTTTTGAACCTGAATTGAATTTGAATAAGGCTTTGATTTTGTTCCTGCCCCTTATTGCAGCGATGGCAGGTAACGTTGGAGTGCAATCATCTTCAATCATAGTACAAGGACTGGCTAATAATGGACTATACACTAATAGTATTGGTCGAAGGATTTTCAAAGAATTGGGTGTTAGTCTGGTAAATGGCTTGATCTTGTCGCTTTTATTGCTTGCCTTCAATCTTTTGTCAGGCGAAGATTATCTGGTAACGGCTACTGTAAGTATAGCATTGTTTTCTGTAATCATTTTCGCATCTGTTTTTGGAACCTTGGTTCCACTTGTTCTGAACCATTATAAAATTGATCCGGCATTAGCCACTGGCCCGTTTATTACTACCACTAATGATATTATGGGACTGATGATTTATTTGTTTTTGGCAAAGCTATTATTTGGCATTTTTGGAATTATGTAAATTATGAAATTTTGTTCATGAGTATTATGCCGCAATGTGGGGCAATTAATATAAATTTGTGTGAAATTAAAGGACGGTAAAGTGAATACTCAAAAGAAAATCAAATCAGCACTCATTTCTGTTTATCATAAAGATCATCTGGATGAAATCATTCACCTTTTAGATTCCCAGGGTGTTCAATTAATAAGTACTGGTGGTACTGCCGGTTTTATTGAGGAACTAGGGTGTAAGGTGACCAGGGTTGAAGAGCTGACAGGCTATCCCAGTATTCTGGGTGGTAGGGTGAAAACACTGCACCCCATGGTCTTTGGGGGAATTCTTGGTCGCAGAGATCTGGATTCAGATCAAGAACATATGACAGAATACTCGATTCCAGCTATTGATTTAGTTGTGGTGGACTTGTATCCCTTTGAAGAAACTCTGGCTGCTGGTGGTACTTATTCTGAAGTTGTAGAGAAAATAGATATTGGAGGAATATCCCTTATACGGGCAGCTGCAAAAAACCATTTGGATGTTGTAATTGTTCCTTCTAAAGAATCATATCCTGAATTATTGTCAATTCTTAAAGATCAAAATGGTGAGACAAGTCTTGATCAACGTAAAAAATTAGCCGGCAAAGCTTTTTCTGTCTCTTCTCATTATGATACTTCAATCTGGAGATTTTTTGCAGAAGACACAGCTCCTGAACTGAAAATTAGCCTGCCAGAGTTTAAAAAGATGAGATATGGTGAAAACCCTCATCAAACTGGTCGGTTCTATGGTGATCTCGAAAAACTTTTTGACCAGCTTCACGGGAAAGAGATTTCATATAATAACCTTTTGGATATTGATGCTGCTATTAGGCTGATTGATGAATTTAAAGAAACAACTTTTGCTATTCTTAAGCATAATAATGCTTGTGGCATTGCTTCAAGAGATAAGCTGACAGAAGCATGGAAAGCAGCATTGGCAGGTGATCCTGTTTCTGCTTTTGGAGGAATTTTGGTTACTAATAGTGAAGTTGATGAAGAAACCGCCGCTGAAATTGATCAACTGTTTTTTGAAGTTATCATTGCTCCTGGCTATAGAGAAGAAGCCTTGAGGATTTTGAAGAAAAAGAAAAACCGGATTATTCTCAATATGAAGAGTGCCGATTTGCCCGACGAGCAGTTTAGAACGCTCTTAAATGGTGTATTGTGGCAGGAAAGAGATACGAAAACAGAAATAGCTGAAAATCTCAAGCTTGTAACAAAAGTTGAGACTAACAAAGAGGAGATTTCAGACTTATTATTTGCCAATATTTTGGTTAAACACACCAAATCAAATGCCATTGTTTTGGCGAAAAACAAGCAGCTTATATCTAGCGGAACAGGTCAAACTTCAAGAGTGGATGCTCTTATGCAGTCTATCGATAAAGCAAATCATTTCGGACATAATCTGGAAGGAGCCGTTATGGCTTCTGATGCATTTTTCCCTTTTAAGGATAGCGTTGCCATAGCTCATAAGGCAGGAATCGGGGCTGTTATCCAGCCAGGTGGATCTATTCGTGATCAGGAATCTATTGATTATTGTGATGAAAAGGGGATGAAGATGGTATTTACAGGAACAAGACATTTCAAACATTAATTATTATACGGAGGAGGGGATCTTATGGGTTTGTTTTCTTTTTTTACTCAGGAAATTGCTATTGACCTTGGAACGGCCAATACAATCATTATTCATAATGACAAAATTGTGGTAGATGAACCATCAATTGTTGCTGTGGATGCACATAGTGGGAAACTATTAGCTTTAGGTGAAAAGGCTAAGCAGATGCAAGGCAAAACACATGATAATATTAAGGTTGTCAGGCCATTGCGAGATGGAGTTATAGCAGACTTTAATGCGGCAGAACTAATGATTCGTGGCTTGATTAAGATGATCAATCCCGATAAGAAGTTCTTGTCTCAATCACTAAAACTTGTTATTTGTATCCCTTCAGGAAGCACAGAAGTTGAGATTCGTGCAGTTAGAGACTCGAGCGAACATGCAGGAGCCCGCGAAGTTTACATGATTTATGAACCTATGGCGGCAGCTTTGGGGATAGGATTGGATGTAAAAGCACCCGATGGAAATATGATTATAGATATTGGAGGCGGTACTACTGAAATAGCAGTTATTGCTCTGGGAGGAATTGTGTGTAATGAATCAATGAGGATTGCTGGTGATGAACTTACAATGGATATCCAGTCCTATATGCGTCATCAGCATAATATCAAGGTTGGTGAAAGAACAGCCGAGGATATTAAGATCAATGTGGGAGCAGCGCTTCCTGAATTAGATAATCCACCACCTGATTTTGTAGTTCGAGGACCAAATCAAATGACAGCTCTTCCGATAGAAATCCCTATATCCTATTCTGAAATTGCTCATGCATTGGATAAATCAATCAGTAAAATTGAGTCTGCTGTTCTGAGTGTTTTGGAAAGAACCCCCCCCGAACTATATGCAGATATCGTAAATAGTGGAATATATATGGCAGGTGGAGGTGCTTTGCTTAGAGGGATTGGCCAAAGATTAAGCGATAAACTCAATATCCCGTTCCATGTAGCAGATGATCCATTACATGCTGTGGCTAGAGGAACTGGCATCGCTTTGAAAAATATCAGTGAATTTCCGTTTTTAATGCGTTGATAACAATATATTATGCGGAATTTGATCAGGTTCGTATTGCGGTATAATTTTCCCATACTGTTTCTGGTTTTCGAACTGATTGCTATAATTTTAATTTTCAGTCATAATCCAATTCAGCGAGGTAAACTGACGAGTCAGACTAACAGCTTTAGTACCATAGTTTTTGACAAAGCTTCAGAGGTAACTCAATATATTCATTTAAGGAGGGCTATTGATCAGTTGGCCAAAGAGAACTCCCTTATGAGGAGTCGTGCTCGTGCAGTCAGACCAGACTCCATTGATTCACGAGGTTCGTATGTTTTTATTCCTGCACGAGTAATTAATAATACGGTGCAGTTTGAAAATAACTACCTCACACTTGATATTGGCACAAGAAGTGGTGTAGAACCAGATATGGCTGTTGTGTCACCTTTTGGGATTGTTGGCGTAGTCAAAACTGTAAGCCCAAATTATTGCAGAGTGATTTCAGTTTTGAACAGTCAACTCAGAGTTAGCGTGAGGCTGAGTAAGTCTGGATACTTTGGGTCACTGAGCTGGGACAGGCTGAATTATCGTGATGTTCTGGTTACTGAGATTCCATCACATGTGTCTTTAGAGCCTGGTGATAGTATCGTCTCAAGCGGATACTCATCAATCTTCCCTTCTGGTGAACCAATAGCTACAGTTATTGAAGCCACTCCGGCAGCAGGAGGTAACTTTTTGGAGATTAGAGCCAGGCTAAGCACTGATTTTAAGAAACTATATACAGTATATGTAGTGAAAAACACAGATATAAAGGAAGTCAAGGAGCTAGAGGAATACGATAATGAGAAATAATATCTTACTGTTTAGTTTTTATTTTGTCGCACTGATTTTCTTTCAGATTCTGGTTCTGAATAACATGCAGTTTAGTTCATATCTGAATCCATATTGTTATGTGCTCTTAATTCTGATTCTGCCTTTTGATACTCCTGGATGGCTGTTACTATCAATAGCATTTTTTCTGGGAATGACTATGGATGTTTTTCCGCAGGGATGGACCGGTGCTGGTGCCAGTCTGGGATTCCATACTTTTGCAACTGTGCTGGTGGCCTTTATAAGACCTTTTGTGCTGAAATGGATAAACCCAAGAGATGAGTATGAAATAGGTAGTCGTCCTGGTGCATCTGATTTTGGACTTAGATGGTATCTAACATATAGCCTGATTATAGTTGGAATTCATCATTTTACTCTATTCCTACTAGAGTCAATGAGTTTTGTCAGGATACCGGAAACCTTCTTGAGAACTATTCTGAGTGCTTCGTTTACACTCTTGTTGATTCTTTTATGGGAGGGATTAAGGTTCAGACGAAATTGATCTAATTATGAGAAATCAGTTTTCAAGAAGAAAATATGTGTTGGGTGGCTTAGTTGTTATTGTGGCTATAGTCTTCTTAATCAAGCTAGTAGCTATTCAGCTGGTCAACCCTAGATATAAGCTGAGCGCAAATAATAACAGTCGACATCGCCAAATTGAATACCCTGCACGAGGGTTATTTTTGGATCGCCATGGTAAGGTTATCGTTTTTAATCAGGCTGCGTACGATGTAATGGTTATTCCTAAACAGATACTGCCTTTTGATACCACTGAATTGTGTTCTATGCTTAACTTAAGCGTTGATGAGCTGAAGTCTGGCATTGTGTCGGCAAGAAAGTACTCACCCTATCAACCTTCGGTTCTGGTTAGGCAATTGTCTGCAATAGACTATGCCAGATTTCAGGAGAAATTATTTAAGTATCCTGGGTTCTATGTTCAGGGCAGAGCTCAGAGAGCTTATCAAAGCGATATTGCTCCTCATGTTCTTGGGTATTTGGGTGAGGTTGGTGTACAAGACCTCAGAGGAGATAAACATTATTCCACAGGTGATTACATTGGGATTTCCGGATTAGAAAAACAATATGAAAATCTACTGAGAGGTAAGAAAGGAATCCGGTATTTTTTAGTTGATGTTCATCATCAGCGACAAGGGAGTTATGAGGAGGGGAGGTTTGATACTTTACCTGAGCCAGGGAAAAATATACAAATTAGTCTTGATGCTCAATTGCAAAAGTACGGTGAAAGCCTGATGAATGGAAAAAGGGGTAGTATTGTTGCTATTGAACCAAGTTCAGGAGAAATTCTGGCAATGATTTCCAGTCCTGATTATGACCCCGGTATATTGGTCGGAAGAGAGAGAACACCCAGCTTTAATAAATTGAAGAAGGATAGCCTGGATCCGATGTTCAACAGGGCAACAATGTCGCGCTATGCTCCCGGCTCAATTTTTAAAATTGTTCAGGCTTTGATTGCACTGGAGCAGGGAGCCATAAATGAGAATACAGGTTTTGAGTGTAATAAGAACCTGATTGGTTGTCATAATCATCCTGAGGCAACCAACGTTAAGAAGGCTATACAGTATTCTTGTAATCCCTATTTCTTCCAAGTGTATAAGCGTATTATTCAACCAGGAATATATTCTAATATTTTTCGAGATAGTGAGGCTGGTATTGAAGTATGGAGAGAGCATGTTTTGAGCTTTGGCCTGGGCTCAGGTTTGCTTGTTGACCTACCAAATGTAAATGGAGGTTTTATTCCGGATGCAGAGTTTTATGATCGATGGTACGGACGAAGAAGGTGGGCTTTTAGTACCATATATTCGAATTCAAACGGACAGGGGGAGGTGGAGTCTGTTCCCATTCAGATTGCCAACCTTGCTGCGATTATTGCCAACCGTGGCTTTTATATAAGTCCGCATTTTATTAAAGCTATTGATGGAGATATTACGACGCCAGAAGAATACACCCAGATCAAACAGACTACTGTTAGTCCAAAATACTTTGATATTGTAGTTGAAGCGATGCATGATGTTGTTTGGGAACCATTTGGCACTGGTAGGCGGGCAAGGATTCCGGGTATTGATATTTGTGGAAAAACAGGTACAGTTCAAAATGTACACGGGGAAGATCATTCAGGTTTTTTTGCTTTTGCTCCGAAAAATAATCCTAAAATTGCTCTGGCTGTTTATGTTGAAAATGCTGGTGGTGGAGGTGAATGGGCTGCTCCTATTGCTAGCCTTTTGATTGAAGAGTACCTCACAGGGGAGGTATTGCAGATAGAGAAGGAAAACCGTATTCTTGATTTTAACTTGTACTAATGGCTGATTTTCGTAAGAATTTTTTGGCTCGGGTTGACTGGATTACAGTAATTATATATCTGGTATTTATTGCTTTTGGGTGGCTGAATATCTATGCAACTAATTATCAGGAAGGACAGGAATTAGGATTGTTTAGCATGCTGAGTAGGCATAGCAAGCAGTTTGTATATATTCTTGCAGCTCTGATATTGGCGATTGTTGTACTAATTATCGACAGTAAATTTTGGGTCTTATTTGCTTATCCTGTTTATGGTGTAGTAGTGTTCTTTCTGGTTTTGGTTCTATTTCTTGGTCGTGAAATCAATGGTGCTACATCCTGGTTTTTTATTGGTTCTTTTAGTATTCAGCCTTCTGAGTTTGCCAAAATAGGTGCTGTATTGATAGTGGCAAAAATATTATCTCAATTTAATTTTTCAGTGCATAACTGGAGGAATATGACTCTGTTATTTGGAGCCATGCTGCTCCCCTCTGTATTGATCCTTCTCCAAAATGATACAGGATCAGCTATAGTGTACTTTGCTTTAATTCTGGTAGTATTCAGGGAGGGCTTAAATGAGACTTTTTTAATATTTGGAGTGATCGGAATATTCCTGTTCTTGATGACTCTCCTGATTCCTTTTTCAGTACTTGTACCTCTTGTTAGTTTATCTGCCTTGATAATAGTTTCTTTAAAAGAAGCTAGTTTCCGCGTATTATTATTCGGAGCACTAATTCAGGTTTTGATGTTTGTAGCTCTGATCGGAGTTTCACTTCTCGGAAATCTTGAGCTTAATGCCGAGCAACTTGTTGGGTTTGCTGCGATTGCTTCTTTGCCTGTATATCTTTGGATAATTTGGCAAAAGCGTTTGAGAAGCTTATTTGTTATTTTAAGTGTTTGGGCTGTATCTCTCCTGTTAATAGCTTCTGTAGATTATCTTTTTAATGAAGTAATGGAAGATCACCAACGTTCTAGAATTAACCAGATCCTGGGATTTGAAAGCGATCCTCTTGGTAGAGGATATAATTTGAATCAATCTAAGATTGCTATCGGATCAGGTGGATTAACCGGAAAAGGTTTTCTTAAAGGCACGCAAACCAGATTTAATTTTGTTCCTGAGCAAACTACAGATTTTATTTATTGTACTGTTGGCGAGGAATGGGGGTTTGCCGGTAGTAGTTTTGTTATACTTGTTTTCGTGGGGTTTTTACTCAGGTTGCTATATTTGGCTGAAAGACAAAGATCTGTTTTTTCCAGAGTTTTTGGCTATGGTGTTTTTTCTATTTTCTTTTTCCATTTTTTTATAAATATCGGCATGACTATAGGGCTTGTTCCGGTTATTGGGATTCCTTTGCCTTTCTTTAGCTATGGAGGTTCATCCTTGTGGAGCTTCACCTTCTTGCTTTTTATTTTTCTGCATCTTGATACTGATCGTTTTGATGTTGTAGCTTGATATTTATCATTAGGCTATTCCATTAGAAAAATTATATTTGTTGTACTTCTCATCAAAAATAAAAACGTCTTATGTCTAAGAAAAAAATTATCATCATCGGTGCCGCCGGTAGGGATTTTCATAATTTTAATACCTATTACCGCAACAATGAAGAGTATAATGTTATTGCATTTACTGCTGCTCAAATTCCGGATATAGATGGAAGAAAGTACCCTGTTGAGCTTGCAGGTGACTTGTATCCTGAAGGGATTCCTATTTTTGCAGAAGAAGAACTACCTGGCTTGATTGAAAAACATAAAGTTGATAGCTGTGTGTTTTCATATAGTGACATGCCTTATGATCAAGTGATGAATCTGAGTGCCCTGGTAAATACATATGGTGCAAGTTTCGAACTACTTGGTCCTCGTCATACAATGATTAAAAGCACAAAGCCGGTTATTGCTGTTGTTGCAACACGAACAGGTTGTGGTAAATCTCAGACTTCCAGAAGAGTGATTGAATTACTTATGGAAAAGGGTCTTAATGTTGTAGCTGTACGACATCCTATGCCTTATGGAGATCTGGTAGCTCAAAAAGTTCAGCGTTTTGCCAAGATATCTGATCTGGATAAGCATAAATGCACGGTTGAGGAAATGGAGGAATATGAGCCTCATGTAGTTCGTGGAAATGTTATCTATGCCGGAGTTGATTATGAGGCTATACTACGAGATGCTGAAAAGGATCCAAGTGGATGCGATGTAGTATTGTGGGATGGTGGAAATAACGACTTTTCTTTTTATAAGCCAGATTTGACCATTACTGTGGCAGATCCTCATCGCCCCGGACATGAGGTTTTCTATTACCCTGGAGAAGTTAATCTTCGTTTAGCTGATGCCATTGTGATAAATAAGATGGATACTGCAGCTCCTGAAGATATCCAGACTGTTCGTGACAATATAGCCGACCTGAATCCGGATGCTATTGTAGTGGATGGAGCATCCCCTATTCGAGTCGATAATCCTGAAATTATAAGGGGCAAACGTGTATTGGTAGTGGAAGATGGTCCAACCCTTACACATGGAGAGATGACAATAGGGGCAGGAGTTGTTGCTGCAATGAAATTTGGAGCTGCTGAGATGGTTGATCCAAGGCCTTATGTTGTGGGTAAACTCTCAGAAACGTATGAGAAATACCCTTACATTGGAGAATTATTGCCAGCTATGGGATATAGTGAGGAGCAATTAAGAGACCTTGAAACAACTATCAACAATACTGATTGTGATGCAGTAGTAATAGGAACTCCTATTGATCTGAATAGAATAATTAATATTACAAAGCCAAACACAAGGGTGTTTTATGATCTTCAGGAAATTGGAAAACCTGATCTTACTGATATTCTTGATGAATTTGTTGTTAAGCATAAACTAGCTTAATAAAAGTGAATACATTTAAGCCGCCTCAGGAATTGCTGTGGCGGCTTTTTTTTAGAAGAAATGGTTTTCAGTAGCAGCCTCTTTTTATTGTACTTTTTCCCGATTTTTTTGTTGGTGTATTACCTGGTTAATACTCCATGGAAGAATCTCGTGGCCTTGATTGCCAGTATTATTTTCTACATGTGGGGAGCGCCTGTTTTTGTTTTTGTGGTTGGCGCTTCTATTCTTGCTGATTTCTATATCATTAGATGGATGGATCAGCAGAATGACGACAAAAGGAAAAGAATTCTTGCACTATCAGTGATCCTAAATGTTGGATTATTAGTGTACTTCAAGTATGCTAATTTTTTGATTGATAATGTAAACGACATGCTAAATGCTCTTGGTGCTGAGTCTGTTAGCTGGATTAAGATCGCTCTTCCAATAGGAATCTCCTTTTTTACATTTCAGAAACTGAGCTATTCAATCGATGTTTATCGTAAGGTTCATGGTCCGCTCAAAAAATTGCAGGATTATGCTCTGTATATTATTCTTTTTCCTCAACTCATCGCTGGTCCTATTGTTAGATTTCATGAAATCGCTGATCAGATTGAAGATCGTCAGGCGAATGAAAATGTAGATAATCGACTGATTGGTTTCTTCAGGTTCGTGATTGGTTTGGCAAAGAAGGTTTTGATCGCAAATACTCTGGGTGAACAAGTGGATGCAATTTTTGCTTTGTCAGATGGTCAGCTTGGAACAGGAGTTGCATGGATTGGGATTATTGCTTACTCTTTTCAGATATATTTCGATTTTTCTGGCTATTCTGATATGGCTATCGGAATGGGGCGTATGATAGGCTTTAAGTTTCCTGAAAATTTCAATAACCCTTATATATCACAGAATATAACAGAGTTCTGGCGGCGTTGGCATATGACTCTAGGACGATGGATGAAGGATTATCTGTACATTCCCCTGGGGGGAAGTCGTGTTAATACAAAGCGGAGATTATACTTTAATCTATGGATAGTGTTTCTGATATCCGGACTATGGCATGGGTCTGCTTGGAATTTTGTTGTTTGGGGTGCTTATCATGGACTGTTCCTTGTTCTTGATCGTATTTTTCTTGTGAGAGTTTTGACGCGGGCCGGACGAATAGTATCTGTGCTTTTCACATATCTCGCTACTTTGGTTGGGTGGGTATTATTCAGGGCTGAAAGCTTTGATCAGGTTCGATATTACCTGAAGGCGATGTTTTCTCATCAGAATCATTTGGCGGAGTATAATCCCAGTTCAGAATTCTGGTTTTTTATGATTGCAGGTGTGTTTTTTAGCTTTTTTGCTTTACGAAAAGGAACTGAAGAGTGGCAAAACAGACTGCTGTCTGACCCAGTTAGTTTCAAAACTCATTTGTGGAGATCGGTTCTGGCTGTTTTCCTCCTATTGTTAAGTATAGCTTTTATCACATCATCGGGTTTTAATCCTTTCATATATTTTAGATTTTAATGGCTGGCTGGCGTAAAAATATTTTATTTATCGGAATCTTATTGATTCTGTTTCTTCCTTTACTTCAACAGAAAACAGGGTTCTTAAAGTTGGTTTCTCTTGCCGGCGATCAGATTTCAACAGCAATTCCTTCCTTTACACTAAAGAGCTGGGCAGAGGGTAGTTTTCAATACGCTTATGATAAGTATCTGGAAGAGAGAATTGGATTCAGACCCTGGCTGGTTAGAATGAAAAATCAAATAGAGTTCAGCTTGTTCAGGAAGACCAATGCTTCGGGAGTTGTGGTGGGGAAAAAGGCTTATCTTTTTGAGAAAGATTATATTCGTGCTTATACCGGAAAAGATTATCTGGGGGATTGGTTCTGGAAACAGAAATTCAGGAGAATGGAGTTGGTTCATGATACTCTGAAATCATTGGGCGTTGAATTAGCTTTGGTTCTGGAACCAGGCAAGGCAAGCTACTATCCTGAATACATACGAAAACGTGATATGAAGAATGCTTTGCCCAATACCAATTACCAAACTATACTGGATAATATTGAGGCAGTTGATATACCGGCTCTGGATCTCAATAGTTTATTTGTTAAGCGAAAGTCAGACTCATCTTTCCCCCATTTTCCAAAGGGAGGAATTCATTGGTCATATTCAGGTATGCTTGAAGCCGTCGATACATTGCTGAGTTTTGCTGATAATATTACTCAGAAAAATATACCTGACGTGATAATCAAGAACGGTGAAGTGACTAAGTCATTAAGAGATACAGATAATGACCTGGTAGAAATTCTAAATCTTGTATTTACCCCTCCTTATTCTGAAATGCACTATCCTGAATTTGAATTCAGATTGCTTTCTGACAGTATAAAGCCAAGGGTTTTAACAATATCAGATAGTTTCTTCTTTAATATTCTTAATGCCGGGATTCCGGGAAAAGCTTTTGCTAATGAAGCATTCTGGTATTATTCCAAAAAAATCTATCCGGATACATGGAGTGAACCCCGTGATACCAGTATGATCAATATCAGGAAAGAAGTAGAGAGTATGGATCTGATTCTTATTATGGTTACCGAGCGATTCTACTATAAAATGGCCTGGAATTTCATTGAAGTTTTATACAAGTCTTATTATCCAGAACATATCCGTGATTATTCGTACGACTATCAAGCCAGAATTATAACAGATTACAAATGGTTTGATTTGGTGGTGAAGGATGCAGAGCAAAGAAGCGTTACGCTTGCTCAGGGCCTAAAAGAACATGCAGCCTATCAAATCTGGAAAGATGAACAGGATGGATTACTGGTAAAGGATGCCGGCTATTATGTGATGAAAATAAGAAAAGACTCAGCCTGGCTGGCTAAAATTGAGCAAAAAGCAAAGCTCAAAGGAATATCATTGGAAGAGCAGATAGAATTGGAAGCCAAATGGATGGAGTCTCAAGAATCCAAAACCCGGAATCCATGATAAAGCTTACCTGCGCCTCTTGCCAAGCGTCAGCATAAATACTCCTGCTAATGATAGTAATCCTCCAAGTACCTGGTGGGGCTCAGGGAATAGCCTGAAAAAGATCAGGGCACTAATCAAAATCCAGATGCTCTTTGTGCTTATGAGAATAGACATTTTGATTGCTTGAATATACTTAAGAGCAGAATAGGCTGCAACCATGGTAATCAATGCCTCCAAAATAGATCCAATCCCCATGTTCAGATAAGCTCTGCCCGAAATGTTGAGGTCGAGATCTAAGCTGATAAAAAGAACAGAAAAAACGACTAGTAGCAATAATACACGAATCAGGGACAGTAAAGAGGGACTAACCTGCTGGATTTGTTTCCGACCAATGATAGTGCCGCTGGCGAACATGAGCGATGCCAGGATGATCCATGCTGTTCCGTCTATGAAAACATTCTCCAACGCACCACCTCCGGTAAATGCCATGGTAAATATCCCCATAATAGCTAGTAATACACCAAGTAATTCTAATCGTGTGAATCTTTCTTTTAATATGAATATTCCTAGTAAAGTGACAAATACCGGACCTGCATTTCCAAGGAAGGAGACTATAGCCGGATTGTCAACTTTTTTCAAGGCGATATAGAAGAAGGCTGTGCCAAGAGCCTCGAAAAGACCCACCAGAAAAGTGTAAATATGTCCTTTCCCTGAAAGTGAGCGTATCTCTTTGTAATCTCCAGACAACCATATATATAATAGTAACCAGATGGTGCCAAAAGCAAACCAGATTAATCCGAACTGAACAAAATGAACAGTATTTAGTGCCGCTTTGCTGAAAATGAAGGAGTGGGCAAGAGCCATTGCTCCAATCAGAGCCAGCGAATATCCTTTAAGTGTTTTGCGATCCATTCCTGTATTAGGACAAACGTGATTTAATTGTCTTTGTTTCTTCTTCAAATCCGGGTTTTCCCAAAAGCGCAAACATATTTTTCTTGTAAGCTTCAACTCCGGGCTGATCAAATGGATTTACTTCAAGTAAATATCCTGAAATCCCACAAGCTTTTTCGAAAAAGTAAAATATCTCTCCTAAAGTGAATGCCGACAGTTTTTCAATTTCAATGCGAATAATAGGAACTTCACCGTCTTTGTGAGCAAGGAGAGTTCCCTCAGCAGCTTGTTTATTTACATAATCCATGCTTTTACCAGAGAGATAATTCAATTGATCAAGATCGGAATCCTGTTCTTTTAGAATAAGGTCACTTTCTGACTTTTCTATTAAAATCGCAGTTTCAAATAGTTGTCGGGTGCCATCCTGGATAAATTGCCCCATAGAGTGCAGGTCTGTAGTCAGATCAACACTAGCAGGAAAAATCCCCTTTTGATCTTTTCCTTCACTTTCTCCAAATAATTGCTTCCACCACTCAGCTACGTCATGTAGAGCTGGATTGAAATTTGACAGGATTTCAATGCCTTTGCCTTCCTTGTATAGTGCATATCTGGCAGCAGCGTATTGAGCTGATAGATTTTGCTTGAATGGTGTATCTGCATTGCTGTTCTCCATTTGATTATAAGCGCCCTGCACAAGAGCCCCGATGTCGATGCCTGCCAGTGCCAGAGGAACTAGTCCGACCGGAGTCAGGATAGAAAATCTGCCTCCAACATCATCTGGGATGACAAACGACTCATATCCTTCTGTGTTGACCAGGCTACGGAGAGCTCCCCTTTTTGCATCTGTGATTGCCAGAATCCTTTGTCTACTTTCTTCTAATCCAAATTGTTGAATAAGTGAGGTTCTGAGAAAACGGAAAGCAATAGCTGGCTCAGTAGTTGTTCCTGATTTAGAGATAATTACAATTCCCCAATTCTTGGATTTCAGATAAGAGAAGAGTTGGGTATGGTATTCCTGGCTAAGGTGATGACCGGCAAATAAGATTTCCGGGTCTTCTGTTGTCATTGGAATCTGGGATCTAAGAGCAGTTAACACAGCTTTAGTTCCTAAATATGAACCACCGATTCCTATAACTACAATGCAATCCAGATTTTTCCTGAATCGCTTGCTGACCTCAATGATATGAGGTAGCTCTTCCTTTGCTCTTTGAGGTAAGTCTACCCAGCCAAGAAAGTCATTCCCAGCACCAGAGCCCTGATGAAGCATTTTGTTTTTCTCTACAGCTGTCACGGCAAACTGCTCATAATCAATAAATTCAGCAAGACCAAGAAGATTGAGTTTCATAGCTTATTCCCTTTATTTTATATTACTTATTCACTTAATAATCCACTCTCTGATCTCATCCTGACTTGGGTTTTTTAAGCCCATCTTGTTCTTTTTGTTATGTCCGCAAAGATCTTGATGGAGTTTATTAGGATTAAGCTTTTTTAGTTGTGTGACTTGAATGACACCAATTTTCTTTATTACCTGAACCCATTCAGGAGCAATTCCTAAGTCAATAAAGGCCTGGTCTTCGTCGACTTGAATTGTTTTTTCTGGTCTCATCTGTGGAAAAAACAGTACATCTTGAATTGAAGCAGAATTTGTCATGATCATCGCAAGCCTATCTATTCCAATTCCCAACCCTGATGTAGGAGGCATTCCTAAATCAATCGCTCTAAGGAAATCTTCATCCAATACCATCGCTTCTTCGTCGCCTCTTTCAGCTAGTAATAGCTGTTCTTCAAATCGTTCGCGCTGATCAATAGGGTCATTCAGCTCAGAGTAGGCATTGCAAATTTCTTTACCGTTGCAAATGGCTTCAAATCGCTCTACTAAGCCATCTTTTGAACGATGTTTTTTTGCCAAGGGACTCATTTCAACTGGATAATCGGTGATAAAAGTTGGTTGAATAAGTTTGGCTTCACAGCTTTCTCCAAAGATCTCATCAATGAGTTTTCCCTTGCCCATGCTGCTGTCTGTAGCAATACTAAGTTTTTTGCAAGTGCTCCTGAGTTCATCTTCATCCATTTCGCTAACATCAATTTTAGTGAAATGCTCAATTGCTTCAAACATAGTGAAGCGTTTCCATGGGCGTTTGAAATCAATCAGATTTTCACCAACCTGCACCTTAGTGGTGCCATGAAGATCCATAGCAATTTTTTCAACCATTTCCTCCACAGTCTCCATCATCCAGAAATAGTCTTTATAGGCAACATAGAGTTCCATTTGTGTGAATTCAGGATTATGAAACCTATCCATCCCTTCGTTTCTGAAATCCTTAGCAAATTCATAAACCCCATCAAAGCCTCCAACTATAAGCTTTTTGAGATAAAGCTCATTAGCAATACGTAAGTATAAAGTTTGATTATGAGTATTATGATGGGTCTTAAATGGTCTGGCAGCTGCTCCCCCGTGTATCGGTTGAAGAATTGGAGTTTCAACCTCAAGATATGCTTTAGCATCAAGATAATCTCGCATCGACTTAACCAGCTTACTCCTTTTTATGAAAGTCTCTTTGACATGGGAGTTAACAATCATGTCGAGGTACCTTTGTCGATACCTTTGATCAGGATCTGTAAAGGCATCGTAAGTTTGTCCATCTTTTTCTTTGACAATTGGCAGGGGTCTGACAGACTTGCTCAAGATTGTCAATTCTTTGCAAAAAACACTGATTTCTCCCACCTGGGTAATGAAAACAGATCCTTTGATGCCGATTATATCACCAATGTCGAGAAGCCTTTTAAATACTTCATTATATAGAGTCTTATCTTCTCCCGGACAAAGTTCATCTCGATTTAGATATATCTGGATTCTACCTTCAGAGTCTTGAAGCTCAGCAAAAGAGGCTTTTCCCATTATCCTCCTACTCATAATTCTTCCAGCAATACAAACATCCTGAAGGTTGTTTTCTTCTGAATTATACTCTCTTTTTATTGCTTCAGTTGTAGTATTAACATTATATCTGGCTGCAGGATATGGGTCAATACCAAGCTTACGGATTTTATCAAGGGAGTTTCGTCGTAATACTTCCTGTTCACTTAATTCATGCATCATCTCTTCAATTATTTTGTGCAAAGATACTTCACTGGTGCATTTAATCAAAAGGCAAAAATACCTATCTTTATATCTTACGATTTACTTCGTAGCTGATTATGGAAAAGCAATGGAAAATATTGCCCAAGCCACACCAAGCCCTTGTTGATAGTCTCTCTGCTGAGCTTGGTGTTGATGAGGTGCTGTCGAGCCTTTTAGCCCAACGTGGGATTAAGGATTTTGAACAGGCCAGGCATTTCTTTCGCCCAAGTTTGGATGAATTACACGATCCATTTCTTATGAAGGGCATGGAGAAAGCCATTGTGAGAATGAAGCAGGCTCTTGATTCAGATGAGAAAATATTGATCTATGGTGATTATGATGTTGATGGAACCACATCGGTAGCACTTGTGTACTCTTTTATCCAATCTATGACTAATAATATTGGATATTATATCCCCGACCGTTATTCAGAAGGTTATGGGATCTCCTACACAAGTATTGATTTTGCAAAAAAGAATGGATATTCCTTGATAATTGCTCTTGATTGTGGGATAAAGGCTGTAGATAAGGTTGAATATGCAACACAAAAAGGGATTGAATTTATTATTTGTGATCATCATTTTCCTGGAGAAACTCTTCCGGATGCGTGTGCCATATTAGATCCCAAACAAAAAGATTGCGAATATCCCTATAAGGAACTATCGGGATGTGGTGTAGGATTCAAGCTATTGCAGGGGTATTGTCTTAGAAATGGCATTCCTTTTGGTCAGTTGGCCAATTACCTCGACCTTGTGTGTGTTAGCATAGCTGCAGATTTAGTTCCTATGACAGGTGAAAACAGAATTCTTGCATTGCATGGATTGAAAAGGATGAATGATGCTCCCAGACCAGGCCTCAAAGAGCTGATCAAAATTTCAAATTGTGATGCAAAGGAATTGTCGGTTTCTGATCTTGTGTTTAAAATTTGTCCCAGGCTAAATGCTGCTGGCAGGATATCAAGTGGTGGGAGTGCTGTGCAGTTGCTCGTTTCTAAAACTGTTAGTGAAGCAGTTGAATTAGGAGCTACAATAGATTCTTATAACGACTACCGAAAGAATATTGATGGGGATAATACTAGCGAAGCAATAAAGCTGGTGGAGGAAATGGAGGTCAATAGTGATATGAAATCAACGGTGCTTTATCAACCAGACTGGCATAAGGGTGTAGTTGGGATAGTGGCAAGTAGATTGATTGAGCAGTTTTACCGTCCAACTGTGATTCTTACAAGGTCGAATGGTATGGCAACCGGATCTGCTCGTTCTGTAGATGAGTTTGACCTTTATCGGGCTATTAGCGCATGTAGTGACTTGCTTGAGAGTTTTGGGGGACATAAATACGCAGCAGGCTTGAGTATGCGGGTTGAAAATGTTGAAGCATTCAAGCAGAGATTTGAAAAATTTGTATCAGAAAATATTACTGATAGCCAGCAGGTGCCGAACATAAAAATTGATCAGGAGATTTCTCTTGATCATATTACCCCTGGATTCTTCAGAGTTCTTAAGCAGTTTGAACCATTTGGTCCGAATAATCCATCTCCGGTATTTGTTGCCAGAGGGGTTCATGAAACTGGTCGTAGCCGACAGGTAGGACGAAAGTGGGAGCACTTGAAGCTGAGCTTGGTTATGAAGAATGGAGGTCATCAAAGTATTGAAGCAATTGCATTTAATTTCGGATATTTATTCACAGAAATACACAAGGGTAAGCCTTTTGATATTGTATTTACTATAGAGGAAAATACCTTTCGGGGAAATACCAGTATTCAGCTACTTGTGAAAGACATCAGGATTCTATAAATTTGAACTTTGCAGATGAGCAACGATAATTATGTCTAAATAGTTGAATTTCATGTCTAAAGTTATATCCATAGCTAACCAAAAAGGTGGAGTTGGGAAAACCACAACAGCAATTAATCTGGCGGCTAGTTTAGCTGTGCTGGAAAAGAAAGTGCTGCTTGTTGATGCTGATCCACAAGCCAATGCCACATCAGGTGTAGGTTTTGATCTCAGAACAGTTAAGACCAGTTTGTATGAGTGTTTGATAGATGAGGCTAATCCAAAAGATATTATTCTGGAAACAGAAATTCCGGGATTTGATGTTCTTCCTTCAAATATTGATCTCGTTGGGGCTGAAATAGAACTGCTAAATATCCCAAGCAGAGAGAAGATGATGTCAAAAGTGGTGGATCAGGTTCGTGATCCTTATGATTTTGTTCTCATCGATTGCTCCCCTTCTTTAGGTCTTTTAACAGTTAATGCTCTCACAGCAGCTGATTCGGTTATTATACCTGTTCAGTGTGAGTATTTTGCTCTGGAAGGATTGGGTAAGCTTTTGAATACAATTAAAATTATTCAGAGTCGTTTAAATCCAGAACTCGAAATTGAAGGATTCCTTTTAACGATGTTTGATTCGAGGTTGAAGCTTTCAAACCAGGTATATGATGAGGTTAAAAAGCATTTTCAACAGATGGTGTTTGACACGATTATAAGGAGAAATATCAAGCTTGGAGAAGCTCCGAGTTACGGAAAACCTGTTGTAATGTATGATGCAGAATCGAAAGGATCACTGAATTACCTGAACCTTGCCAGAGAGGTGCTGCAAAATAATAATTTGACCGAATTGGATGAATCTTCCAAAATACTGGGTGATGATCTGCTGGGAGATGATAATAATTAGATTTGGATATGGTAGCGAAAAAGAATGTGTTAGGAAGAGGATTGGGTGCACTTATTGAAGATGCTAATATTAAACCATCTGCATCTATCAACGAGATTCAAATCAATGATATTGAAACCAACCCTTTCCAGCCGCGAGAAAAGTTTGATGATGAGGCACTAAGAGAACTAGCCCTGTCAATCAAAGAACTTGGAATCATTCAACCTATTACCGTAAGGAAAACAAAAGGTGCAAGTTATCAGTTGATTACTGGTGAGCGCAGATTGAGGGCATCAAAAATTGTCGGACTGAAAACAATTCCTGCTTATGTTCGTATAGCTGATGATCAGGCAATGCTTGAAATGGCGCTGGTTGAAAATATCCAAAGGGAAGATCTTGATGCTATTGAGGTGGCTATTTCTTTTCAACGCCTGGTTGATGAGTGTAAGCTGACACAGGAAAATCTTAGTGATCGGGTAGGAAAAAAGCGATCTACTGTTTCAAACTATCTTCGTTTATTAAAGCTCCCTGCTGTTATACAGCTAGGTATTAGAAATAAGGAGCTTAGCATGGGACATGCAAGGGCGCTAATTAATGTTGATGATAAGACAAAGCAGCTTGCAATATATCAACAGCTTGTAGCTGACGGCTTGTCTGTGCGACAAACAGAGGAATTGGTTCGAGGTGGTAAACCAATTAAGCCCATACGAAAAATCAGAAAAACTGAAACTTCTCCTGAGTACATAAAATTAAAAGAACAACTTAGTCGTTTCTTTAGTAGTCCTGTTGATTTTAAACGGAACCAATACGGAAAAGGTAGTATAGTAATCCCATTTGATTCAGATGAAGATCTGGAACGAATTATTGGCTTCCTCGATCGCCTTAATAAATAGAAACTAATGAACAAGAACCAGAAGTCTGTCCTTCATATTTTTTTGATGGCAGGATTTTTATTTCTGACCTTTTCTTGTTTTTTACCTTCTTCCACCAAAGCCCAAAAGAAAATTGATGAGTGGAAGCTCATGCAAGTGATAAAATCTGAAGAACACTCTGCCCAAAAGTCAACTCTATATTCTGCAGTGATTCCAGGATGGGGACAAGCATACAATAAGAAATACTGGAAAGTGCCGATTGTTTGGGCAGGAATTGGAGGCATTAGCTATTTCATATACACAAATCATTCAGGATACAATCGCTATAAGTTTTATTATATCATGTTGTCAGAATATCCTGATTCAAAAATTACTTCTATAATAAATAATAAGCCTGCAAGCTGGGATCATGATGACTTGGATAGAATTCTGAATAATATTAGTTCTTTTCGAAAGAATCGGGATTTGTCAGTGATCGTTTTATTAGCCTGGTGGGGATTGAATGTAGTTGATGCCAATGTAGATGGCCATTTCTTTAATTTTGATATTGACGAAGATCTAAGTCTTAACTTGTCACCACTTACTATAAGGATGGCCGGAAACAGACAGGCTGTTGGCATAAATCTTTGCCTGAATATGTATTGACCACTATGATCAGAAAACTATTTTTCATAATTATTGTCGCTATTCTACCATTATCTCTTACATCACAGGAGGAGCCTGAACTTGTAGAATCGCAGAATGAAGTACTGAATATTCAGGTCAGAAACCTTGATAGCCTGTATATTGCATGGGTAGAAGATCGCTTAATGGCTCCTGTTACTTATGCCGGAAATGCTAATGATAGCCTACTGCCACATTGGGGTAAATTGCCAGACTCAGTATACAAGCAGAGGCTGGAAGCCATCCCATCAGTTTTAGATCTTACATTCAACTCCAGAGTGAAGAGCTTTATTGAAATGTACACTCAAAAAAGAAGAGCAGAAGTTGAGTTGATGCTCGGATTAGCAGATTATTACTTCCCTATTTTTGAAAAGGCTCTTGCAGATCAAGGACTCCCTTTGGAATTGAAATATATGCCAGTTATTGAATCCGGACTTAATCCTGTTGCAAGCTCCAGAGTTGGGGCGCAAGGTTTATGGCAATTTATGTACGGAACAGCAAAAGCCTATGGCTTGCAAATGAATTCTTTTGTCGATGAACGATGGGATCCTGTGAAGTCAAGCCAGGCTGCGGTGCAATATCTTAAAGACCTTTTTGAGATATATGGAGACTGGCACCTGGTGATTGCTGCTTATAATTGTGGACCAGGTAATGTCAATAAAGCCATTCGCAGAACAGGTGGTAAGCGTAATTATTGGGATATATATTATCATTTGCCTAAAGAAACCCGGGGCTATGTACCTGCTTTTATTGCTTCGATTTACGCAATGAATTATCATCATGCTCATCGTATGACACCTTTAGCTACTGAATATGCTGCACAGATTGATACTGTTTGGGTAGAACAGGATGTTCATTTAAAGCAGATATCTGAGGTTCTTGACATATCATTCATTGATTTGAAGAGGCTGAATCCGCAATATCGACGTAGTATTATTCCTGGGGTCGGAGGACCTTATGTAGTTAGCTTGCCAAATGATAAAGCTCTGGATTTTGTGAGTCTGAAGGATAGTATTGTGCAGTATAAACGTGACGTATATTTTAGCAGAGCTAATCTTAACAAGTCACCGTCGTATTCAAAATATATTCCTGATGCACCAAAGGGGAATTATGTAGCGCTTACTTATAAGGTTAAATCTGGTGATAACCTTGGGTATATTGCAGAGTGGTATGATGTAGGTTTGAGCCGACTCAGATATTGGAATAATATATATAAGAGTATGATTCGGGTTGGACAGAAACTAACAGTGTATGTCCCGAAAAATAGTAAATCGAAATATGAGAAAATTGATACTATGAGTTTTGCTGAAAAGCAGGCTCTTTAGTATGAATTTTATACATTTATAGGACTAAGATATTAGAAATGGCAAAAAAGGAATTAGACAAATTGTGGGAAATGATTGGATTGCGTTATGCCTCCCATCCATGGCATGGTGTTTCCATTGGCGAAAGTGCTCCTGATGAAGTAACAGTCTATGTTGAGGTGGTTCCAACTGATACTGTTAAGTACGAAATTGATAAAGAAACAGGTTTCCTTAAGGTTGATCGCCCACAGAAATTTTCGAATTACTTCCCTGCTCTTTATGGGTTTATTCCTCAAACCTATTGTTGGGAAAATGTGGCTAGTCTTTGTCGTGACAAAACCGGCAGAAAGGAAATCATGGGTGATGGTGATCCTCTTGATATTTGTATTCTTACCGAAAGGAATATTGATCATGGAAACCTACTTGTTAAAGCTATTCCAATTGGTGGTTTCAGAATGATTGATAATGGAGAAGCCGATGATAAGATTATTGCTATTCTTAAGAATGATGAAGTTTACCAGCATTGGAGGGATGTTGAGTATGTTCCTGAGACCTTGATTGCCAGACTGAAACATTATTTTTTGACTTATAAGGATATGCCTGGATCAAGTGGGGCTAAAAAGACAGAGATTACTCACATTTATTCGCGAGAGGAAGCTCATGGGGTGATTCGTCGGAGTATTGAAGATTATAATGATCGTTTTGGTGATGTGGAAGCAAAACTAACCAATGCATTTCGGGATGTTCTTGATTTAGAAGGAATAAAAAGATACTTACGGACTGACAAAAGTAAGTAGATCAGTAAGCTGAATGCTATCAGATTGAATTGTCAGATCGGCCTGGGAATAGAAAAGCTCTCGTTTATCTAGCTCAGCTTCAATATACCCTAGTAATTCATCTGCCGATTTATTACGAATTAATGGTCGTGGGTTTTTTGATCGTAGTAATCGATTGGTTAATTCCTCAGGACTCAATTTGAGATAAATACTAAGGGTTTTTTCTTTTATTAATTTGAGATTAAAATTGGAGCAAGGAGTGCCTCCGCCAAGCGATAGTATACAGATTTGATTTTGTGCCAGAACTTCATTTAGTGCCTGAGATTCACGTTGCCTGAATCCTGCTTCACCATATTCCTTAAACAGTGCAGAGATACTCATCCCGTACATTTTTGTAATGTACACATCAAGATCAATGAATTTGTATTCCCATATCTTTGCCATTTGTTTTCCAAGAGTAGTTTTGCCCGATCCCATAAACCCTATGATCGCCAGTGGTTTATCCATGATTAAAGTCCTAGCTTCATTTGTGCTGAAGAGCTGTCTGGGGTAGAGGGGGCTTCAGGTTTATCAGGAGTGGATAAGTCAGGATCTTTACCATAAAACTGGTTTTTCAATTCTTCAGTTGGTTCTGAAGGATCAATTTCTACGATCTTCTTCACTTCGTAATTTGTAATTCGTTTTCCACGTGCTTTAAAGCTCTTTAAACCAATAAATTCAGGAGCTAGTATGATTTCAGGATCACGATCTGAGTTTTTGCCCCCAAAATGTATCTTGATATTTGGGAATAGGTGATCAGAAAGCACGAGCATCCGAGATTCTGGTTTGTCTCCTGTTATAGATTGGAGTTTACCATTTGTAGAACCATCAATCTGGAATCGTTTAAGGTAATAGTATTCTTGATCTGCATCAAAGAACACGCAGGTATATATTTTTGTAGAATCGAATTTTTCCAATCTGAGAATGTCTTCCTCGTAATGATTGGTTAGCTCAAAGGAGCTTAGTCTGAAGTTTCCATCATTAGTGAGAACCAGTATTTGATCCTCTCCTGAGAATTCACCAATAAATAATCCACGTTCGTCAGCATTTAATCTTTTTACATCGTGGTCAAACCAGATCATGCGTCCTCCCAAAGTGGATACCCCTTTTTCTTTAAGTGATATTTTATGAACTGAATGCTTGGATAGGATATTTCCCATTGCATTTTTGTTCTTTATGGCCAGCTCACGGAAATCGAATTCAAAAGTAAGCTTCTTGAGTTTCTGCTTTGGTTTTAAAATGACTCTAATCACTTCAGCTTCACCATTTGGATTAGCAGTGAAATACAAGATCTTAGATCCTGGAGTCGCTTTTGTAAGGCTGTATTCTTTATCTCTGGTAATCCCTGTTACGGCAAAGCGTTTTACATACGTTGCTCCACTTTTCCCGTCTCTATACACGATATTAAAAATTGTTCTGCTATCGTTTTTCTTAAAAATAGCAATATGCTGGATATTTTTTCCTACGAAAGCCTTAGAAGCCACTTTAGTTACTACGTATGTGCCATCTTTACGAATGACAATAATGTCATCAATGTCAGAACATTCAAAAAGGAACTTATCCTTTTTAAGGCTTGATCCAATGAAGCCTTCTTCATAGTTTGCATAAAGCTTCTGATTGGCAACCACTACTTTAGTAGCTTCAATAGTGTCAAAGCTTCTGATCTCAGTTTTTCTTTCGCGGCCTTTACTGTATTTCTTTTTCAGCCTGCGGAAATAATCAATTGCATATATAATAAGATTGTCGAGATGATGCTGTACAACTTGCATCTCTTCCTCAATATTAGTGATGTGTTCGTCTGCTTTGAAAGCATCGAATTTCGATATTCTCAACATCCGAATTTCAGTAAGCTTCTTGATATCTTCTTCTCGTACTTCTCGTTTTAGTATCTTTTTGAAAGGTTCTAATCCCTGGTCTATTGTTGTAACAACACATTTCCAGGTTTCACATTGTTCAATGAGTAAATAGATGCGGTTTTCAATGAATATTTTTTCAAGTGAAGATAAGTGCCAGTCATTTTCAAGTTCTTGCTGCCTGATAAGCAATTCTTCTTTTAGAAGAGCTAAAGTATTATCTGTTGAAGTTCTTAGAATGTCAGAAACGCCAATAAATACTGGCCTGTCATCAGAAATAACACAAGCATTTGGTGAAATTGATATTTCGCAGTCGGTGAAAGCGTATAAGGCATCGATTGTTTTATCAGTAGATACATCCGGAGTTAGGTGGATCAGTATTTCCACATTCTCAGCCGTATTATCATCGATCTTCTTTATTTTTATTTTACTCTTTTCATTAGCTGATAAGATAGAATCAATGACTCCGCTCGTAGTTTTTCCGTATGGTATTTCAGTGATAACCAGAGTGCGCTTATCTTGCTTATTGATTTTTGCTCTGACTCTTACTTTTCCACCTCTCAAACCGTCTTGATACTTTGAAAAATCGGCACTTCCTCCTGTCAGGAAGTCTGGCAGTAGTTCAAACTCTTCATTTTTCAGACATGAAATAGATGCATCAATCAGTTCAATGAAATTGTGAGGAAGAATCTTTGATGCAAGTCCTACAGCAATTCCTTCTACGCCTTGCGTAAGTAATAACGGGAATTTAACAGGCAGATAGACAGGTTCTTTGTTGCGGCCATCATAAGTAGGCTTCCATTCGGTAGTTTTAGGATTAAACACAACCTCCTGGGCAAATTTTGATAATCTGGCTTCGATATACCTGGCAGCAGCTGCGCTATCACCGGTCAGAATATTTCCCCAGTTTCCCTGAGTCTCAATCAAAAGTTCTTTTTGGCCAAGCTGAACAAGAGCATCCCCAATAGAGGCATCTCCATGTGGATGAAACTGCATAGTATGTCCAATGAGATTGGCTACCTTGTTGAAGCGACCGTCATCTAATCTGCGCATAGAATGTAGTATGCGTCGCTGAACAGGTTTTAGTCCATCATATAAATGCGGCACAGCCCTTTCAAGAATAACGTAAGAAGCATACTCTAAAAACCAGGCTTTATACATTTCTGGCAGATAGGTAATGTCAGTATTTTTCTTTTTGTCTTTATCCATATTTCCAGTTGGCATCCTTATTCAACAAGTAATTCGTCTTTTTCCTCGATATGGAGGTTCTCAATAATGAAATCCTGACGGTCAGGAGTGTTTTTACCCATATAAAACTCCAGCATATTCTGAATTGCATCCTCTTTCCTTAACAAAACGGGTTCAAGACGTATATCTTTGCCAATGAAGTGTTTAAATTCACTAGGTGAAATCTCTCCGAGTCCCTTAAAACGAGTGATCTCGGCTTTTCCTTTAAGTTTTCTTTGTGCACGATCCCTTTCCGTAATGCTATAGCAATAATAAGTCTTGCTTTTATTTCTAACTCTGAATAAGGGTGTCTGCATTATGTACAGATGTCCGTGCTTTATCAGATCTGGGAAAAATTCGAGAAAAAAGGTAATCAGCAGCAGCCTGATATGCATCCCATCCACATCGGCATCCGTAGCAATCACTACATTATTATATCTCAGATTTTCAATGCCTTCCTCAATATTTAGAGCAGCTTGAAGTAGATTAAACTCTTCGTTTTCGTAAACCAGTTTCTTGGATTCTCCGTATGTGTTTTTGGGTTTCCCTTTTAAGCTAAACACTGCCTGAGTATTAACATCTCTCGATTTAGTGATAGATCCTGATGCTGAGTCACCCTCAGTGATGAAGACCGTAGACTCTATTCGCCTGTCCCCCTTTGAGTTATAATGAACCCGACAGTCTCTGAGTTTTTTGTTGTGTAAGGATGCTTTTTTTGCCCGGTCTCTGGCAATCTTCTTAATTCCGGAAATAGCTTTTCTCTCTTTTTCAGAGTCATGAATCTTCCTGTTCAGAATATCTGCAATATCCAGGTTTTTATGAAGATAATTATCGAGTTGCTTCTTCATGAAATCCATGATGAAATTCCGGATACTCTGCCCATTAGGTTCCATATCCTTAGATCCCAGTTTGGTTTTAGTTTGAGATTCAAAAATTGGTTCTTCCACCTTAATGCTAATTGCTGCAACTATTGATGTGCGAATATCAGAAGCATCAAAATCCTTTTGGTAATAATCCCGGATAGTCTTCACAAGAGCTTCTCTGAAAGACAATAGGTGTATTCCTCCCTGACTGGTATGCTGGCCATTTACAAAGGAATAATACTCCTCTCCGTAATGACTCCCGTGAGTTATTGCTACTTCAATATCTTCATCTTTTAAATGGATGATTGGATACAGACCTTCCTGACTCAATTTGGATTGCAGGAGATCAAGTAAGCCATTTTTTGAGTAGAATTTTTCGCCATTAAACTTGATAGTTAGACCAGCGTTCAAGTAGACATAATTCTTGAGCATATTGCTGATATACTCATTGAGGAAACGGTATCTGCCAAAAATTTGTTTATCCGGAGTGAATGTGATTTCTACGCCGGATTCTTCTTCTGATTTCTGTAGTTTGGAATCGTGGTTTAAATCACCCTGGATGAAATCTGCAATTTTGACATTTCCTTCACGGAACGACCTGACTTTAAAGGATGAAGTGAGAGCATTAACGGCTTTTAGCCCTACTCCGTTTAATCCAACAGATTTTTTAAAGACCTTTGAATCATACTTTGCTCCGGTATTCATCTTTGATACAACATCAACAACTTTTCCTAATGGTATACCTCGTCCGAAGTCACGAACACTGACTTCACGGTCTTCGATACCAATTTCAATGACCTTGCCGTTGCCCATCATAAACTCGTCAATGGAATTGTCAATCACCTCTTTGAGTAGAACATATATTCCATCATCTTGAGAAGACCCATCTCCTAATTTGCCAATATACATTCCCGGACGGAGCCGAATATGTTCTTTTGGCGATAAGGTCTTTATTGTCTCTTCAGAGTATTGTTCAATATGCTTTTCTGACATATGACAAAGATACAAAAAAGGCATCCTGATCATACATCAGGTTTTCAACAGATCTATTAACAATAGTGGGTTTCAGTGAGTTTCACTGTTGAAATTTCTCAGAGCTATTCTTCATGAAACTGATAGCTCAATTCACGCGTGAATTCAAGATTTACTTCACGCTGAAGGAGGTTGTTCTCGTCGTACTCAAATCTGCTTTGGTACTCCATCTGATCATCAGTATTATATCTTTCTTCCAAAACCGTATTACCCTTTTTGTCATATTCAAAGATAAAGAAGAACTTGCCGCTGAAGTTTTGTTTTATGACCGCCCCATTTTCATCGTATTCCGTTTTTAGGAACTCAGAAAGACGACCTTTCCTGGTGCGATTGGCACGAAATACAGTTCTTCCTGATTCGTCATATTCATATTCGGTGTAAACCAGTAGTTTCTTGCGGTGATCTAGCTGGTCGCGACGAATGAGTTGGCCCTTTTGATCATATTCATATTTGAAGGCCTCGGTGAGTTTGTTGTCATAATTATAAATTTCCTTCAGCTCAATATGCTTTTCCTCGCTCAAGTGGTTTATTTCTTTTGATTCTAACTCGCCATCTTCATCTACTTCAAGAAGTTCCTCTGTGTTCTTTTCCTGATCAAAAACCATCGTTTGAATAGATTTAGATCCGCCCTGGAACAGTGTTTCTGTACGTATGATTTCTCCTGACTCATTCCTGAAATGAAACTTATGGTCAGCAAGTTCTCCATTTTCAATGAGCTGTTTTTGTTC